>CAZGWX010000095.1:0-6264 GCA_964529515.1 uncultured Acidimicrobiaceae bacterium | reverse complement strand
CCGGGGTCGACCCCGGCCTCCGGGCGCGGGTCCAGGGCACCGCTGACTCGCTGACCTGGCTGTCGGCAGCTGCCGCGGCGGTTGGCGCCGGTCTGCTCTACCAAGCAGGGGACTACCGCCTGCTCGGGATCCTGGGGCTGGTGCTCCTCGTGGGCCCGACCACGGTCATCCTCCGGTTCCGGCGCCGGGCCAACGCCTCCTGAGGGCTACTGCCCCCAATCGGGTGGTGGATCGTGGCGACCCGGCTCGAAGTGCCAATACTCGCGGAGGCGGGTGCACTTCCAATCGTCGTCGAAGTCGAGGAGGAGGCAGCCCGGAAGGGTCACATCGTCGCCCCCGACCTTCATGTTGGTCCAGAACTCGACCGCGACCCTCTTCTCGTCCACGAACGGCCGGCCCATCCGGACAGCGACGTCCGATTGCGCGGCAGTGACACCGGCCCAGTAGGCGGCGACCCCTTCGGGGCCTTCGTGAGGCGGATCGAAGATGCGGTCCCGGTAGGACGAGTCGTCGGTGAACAAGGCTGCTGCGGCCTCCGGGTCTCGGTCCTCCCAGGACTTCCGATAGGCCTCGACCCAGGCCTCAACACTTCCAGCCACTGATCCCTCCTTGAGACGACGGCGCCGCCAGGGTAGGCGCCCCGACTCAGACGCTGGACGGGCGCTCGGGCATCTTCCCCACCGCGCCCTTGGCGTCCGCCGACTTGACGAAGGTGGGACGAAGCTGGACCGGTTCGGGCCTGCGTTTCTTCCTGCTGGTCCGCAGGTTCAGGGCCTCGACGAACACCGAGAAGCCCATGGCGAAGTAGATGTAGCCCTTGGGGATGTGCAGGTCCCAACCCTCGGCGACGAGCGAGGTGCCGATGAGCAGGAGGAAGCTGAGCGCCAGCATCTTGACCGTGGGGTGCCGGTTGACGAATTCGCTGATCCAGCCCGCCGACAAGAGCATGACGCCGATCGAGATCACCACCGCCGCGATCATCACCCCGAGGACATCGGACATGCCGACAGCCGTGATCACCGAATCGAGGCTGAAGACCATGTCGATGAGAAGGATCTGGAAGATCACGGCGCCGAAGGTTGCTGCCTTCCTCGGGACGTCGCCGTTCTCGGGGTCCTCGCCCTCCAGTTTCTCGTGGATCTCGAATGTGGCCTTGCCGATCAGGAACAGGCCACCGAGGATCAAGATCAGGTCGCGACCGGATATGGGGTTGCCGAAGACGGCGAAGAGGGGGGTGGTGAGCCCGATGACCCAGTTGATGGCGAGCAGCAGCAGGATGCGAAACACCATCGCCAGGCTGAGCCCAACGGTGCGGGCCCGGGGTTGCTGATCCTCCGGCAGGCGGCTCGCCAGGATGGAGATGAACACCAGGTTGTCGATCCCGAGGACGATCTCGAGCGAAGTCAGTGTGAGGAGGGCGATCCAGATGTCGGGGTTGGTGATCCAATCCATCGGCACGACGATACGCGACTGCGGTCAGAGGATCAGGGAGGCCGCGAGGAACACGACGGCCAGCGACACCGTTGCGCCGACCATTCCCAGTATCCGGGAAGCTCGCCGCGACGCCCTTGCGGCGACGAACCCGTGCACTCCGGCAAGCACGAAGGAGACCAGAGCGAGGACGATCTTCACGGTCAGCGTCAAGCCATAACCCGGCATGCTGAGCACACCGAGGTCGACGCCACGGTGGTAGGTGAGGGCGATGCCGGTGGCGAGCAACAGCGGCATCAGCACGAGGAGGCCGATGCGCCCGAACCTCTCCCCGGCCGCGACGAACACCGTTCTGCGGCGTGCTGCGTCCTTCACCGTCTTCTCCAGCGCCTGACGAACCACCAGCGCCAGGGTCAGTTGCCCGCCGACCCAGACAATGGCAGCGAGCAAGTGAAGGAAGCGGACCGTGGGCCAGATATCCGTGGTGGAGCTTTGGTACAGCCGGTCGGCCGTCCGGTCAAACCGGGAACTCTCAGGAAACTCTCAGTCGGCTCCACGCTCCGTCCCAGGCAGGTGACCGAGCATGGGGTCGATGAAGTCTTGCGTCCCCGATCCTCCCGCAACGCCGCCGCCGGCCTCGCCGGTGCCTCCTCCCTTCCGGCGAGAGCCCCGGCGGTCGGTCACGGGACGGGGCGAGGAGCGGCCGCCCTACCCGAAACCCGGCCCCGAACGGCACCGAATCACCGGTCCCTGACGGCAATTGAGCCGGACCGAACCCTCTGACGGGCCATATCCTGCGGGGATGGACCGGCCGGCTCGAATCCTGGTGGTCGACGACGAAGAGGCCCTCGGTGAGATGGTGGCCAGCGCTCTCCGATTCGCTGGGTACACGGCGATTACGGAGACCAACGGAATCGAGGGCCTGCGCCGGGTGCGCACCGACACGCCGGACGTCGTCGTCCTCGACGTCAACATGCCCGAAATGGACGGCTTCGAAGTCGTCCGCCGGATGCGCCGCGACGGCAACATGACACCGGTCATCTTCCTCACCGCCCGTGACGACATCGACGATCTCCGTACGGGCTTCCGTCACGGCGGTGACGACTACCTGACCAAGCCCTTCTCGCTGGAGGAGCTCGGACTGCGCATCGAAGCCCTTCTGCGGCGAGCGACCCCCGCAACAGCCAGCGCGACGAGGCTCAGCGCGGGACCGCTCACACTCGACGCCGATGCCCACCAGGTGTGGCGAAACGACGAGGAGTTGAGTCTCTCGCCGACGGAGTTCCGGCTGCTGCGCTTTCTGATGCTCAACCGCGGCCGGGTCCTGTCCAAGCCCCAGATCGTCGAGCACGTCTGGGAGTACGACTTCGACGGCAACTACGGGATCGTGGAGACCTACATCTCGTATCTGCGGCGCAAGCTCGACGCTGACGGGAAGCTCATCCACACCGTGCGCGGCGTCGGGTACACGATCCGGGACCACTGACGGTGTCACTCCGCACCCGGCTCGTGGTCTCGATGACCGCCCTGCTGCTGGTGGTCATCGCCGCTGTGGGGCTCGCTGCATCACGGTCGGTGCGAACGATCCTCCTCGACCAGGTCGACAGCTCCCTCGTCGCCATCGCGGAGCGACGTGGCTTCCCCCGCCCGGACACGGAGCCGTCGGCGTCGGATGCCATCGTGTTCCGCTCCATCGCCGAAGTTCACGTCAACGCGTCGGGACAGCTCGTCTACTCCCGTCCCTCCGGCTACGTCGACGACCCGGACGAGTTGCCCGACCTGAGGGGAGTCGAGCGGGAGGAGGGGTTCGGATACGTGCGATCGATCGATGGGGCCGTCCAGTACCGCACTTACCTCGACATCCGACGCGACGGCTCCCTCTCGTTCTACGCAGCTCCGATGACGCCAGTGACCCTGGCCATCAGCAGCCTGGTCGCGAGGCTCGTCACCGCCGGAGGGCTGGTGCTCGTCATCGGCGCCGCAGCGACGTGGTTGACCGTGCGGAGCGCGACCCGCCCGGTCGACGAGATGATCGACGCCGCGGCCGCCATCGCCGACGGTGACCTGAGCCGGCGCGTGCCGGAGCTCGACCCCTCCACCGAGCTTGGTCAGCTGTCGGTCGCCCTGAACAAGATGCTGATCAAGATCGAGGAGGGAGTCACCGCCGAGCGCGCCGCCCGCGAACGCCTCCGACAGTTCGTGGCGGACGCGTCTCACGAGCTGCGCACACCTCTTACCTCCATCATTGGCTACGCGGAGCTGCGGGGCCGGAGCGGTGCGGCCTTCGCCGAAGTAGAGGGCCAGGCCTGGGATCGCATCGAGAGCGAGAGCAGGCGGATGGCGCGCCTCACCGAGGACCTCCTCACCCTGGCCCGTCTCGGCCACGCCCAAGAGCTGGAGCACTCGGCCGTCGACCTGGTCGCCGTCAGCCGCGGTCTCGTCGAGGACCACCAGACGGTCGATCCCCAGAGGCCGATCGGCCTCGTCGCACCGGACACCATGGTGGTCGAGGGCGATGCCGAGCGCATCCACCAGGTGCTGTCGAACCTCATCGCCAACACCAGGGGGCACACGCCTCCCGGAACCCGGGTTGAGGTGAAGATCGAGGGCGACGACCGCATGGCCACGGTGACAGTCACCGACACGGGCCCGGGCATCCCGGCGGACTCCCTGGATTCGGTGTTCGAGCGCTTCTACAGGGCCGACAAGTCCCGCGCGCGTCAATCGGGCGGCAGCGGGCTCGGCCTCGCCATCGTCCGTGCCATCGTCGAGACCCACGGCGGCACCGTCACCGCGGGGAACGCACCGGAGGGCGGAGCGCAGTTCACGGTCAAGCTGCCCCGGGGGAACCCTGTCGGTTGACTCAGGTGGTCGCCTGAGCCGTCTCTGGCGACCAGCGGCGCAAGGTGAGCCCCGCCATCACCAGCATGACCCCAAATGCGATCGCGTAGGCACCAATGAGCCACACCAGGGCGACGGCACCCGAGCCCGGGGCGATCAGCATGAACGCGCCGACCGCGATCGAGAGCACACCACCCAGGGCCAGCGCCCACTCGTTGGTCATCTCCTTCCGGAATGCGATGGCGGCCATGATCTCGACGATGCCCGTGAGGATGGCCCAGAACCCGATCATGTAGATCAGCACGAGTGCCGTTATCCCAGGCCAGAGCAGAACCGCAATGCCCGCGGCCACCGAGATCACGCCCCAGACCAACAGCGACCAACGAACGCTTCCTTCGCCGCGAAAGGCCTGAACGAACGAGAAGAAGCCGTCGACGATGACGTAGGCGCCGAACAGGGTGACGAGGGCGAACACCGTGATACCGGGCCAGACGAGAGCGAGGATGCCGAAAATGACGGCCACCACCCCCCGGACGAGGAAGAGCCACCAGTAGCTGGCGAACTGCCGGGCGAGATCGGCGTTGATCACGTTTCCTCCTGATTGCGAGTGGACCGAATCTACCCATCGCACCACGGCCGGCGTCGCCGCCGACCTGGGATCAGGGCCCAACCTCGGCCCGGGCTACGGTGATCGGAAAGACAGGAGGCATCGATGGCAGTGGTCATTCGGGATCTGAGCAGCGAAGTCGACGTACCGAAGAACGGCACGCTGAGCCGTGTCATGCACCAAGACGACAGGATGAGGCTGGTGTTGTTCGCGTTCGACGCGGGCCAGGAGCTCACCGAACATCGGTCGGCCTCGGCCGCGATCGTGCAGGTGATCAGCGGCCGGCTCAGGTTCATCGCCAGCGGCGAGAACCACGACCTCCAACCTGGTGGCTGGCTCCACATGACCTCGGGCGAAGACCACGCCCTCGAGGCGATCGAGCCGACGCTGATGCTCCTCACGCTGCTGCGCGGCTGATCAGCCCGGCGACAGGTCGAGCCGCCGAAGCAGCTGGGCATTGAGCGCCACCACCACCGTGGACGCGCTCATGAGAACCGCTGCCGCTGCGGGTGCGAGAACGATGCCCGCCCACGCGAGCGCCCCTGCGGCCAGAGGGATGGCCAGCAGGTTGTAGCCACTGGCCCACGCCAGGTTCTGAATCATCTTGCGGTGACTCGCCTCCGAGAGACGCCGGATCGCCACCACGCCCCTGGGATCGTCGGACGCCAGGACCACGCCGGCCGACTCGATCGCCACGTCAGTGCCGGCGCCGATTGCGATCCCCACGTCCGCCTGAGCCAGGGCCGGCGCGTCGTTGACACCGTCGCCCACCATGGCCACCCGAAGCCCGCGCCCTTGAAGCTCGGCGACCCGGCGGTGTTTGTCCTCGGGCAGGACCTCGGCCATGACTTCATCGATCCCGAGTTCGGCCCCGACCGCCTCGGCCACCTGGACTGCGTCGCCCGTGATCAGCCCAACCCGGACGCCCATCCGCTGCAGATCCTCAACCGCCTGGCGAGACTCAGGCCGGATCTCGTCCTCCGTGGTGAGAGCGCCCGTGACGCGCTCCCCTTCCACGATGTAGAGGACCCCCGCCCCTCTGCCTCGCCAGACCTCCACATCCCCTCGAATCGACTCGGGGAGGTCGAGCCCGAGCTCGGCCAGCAGAACCGGCCCTCCCACGGCAATCCGGACTCCGTCCACGGTCGCTTCCACCCCCCTGCCGCTCATCGCCTTGAAACCGGATGCGGCGGGGACCGGCCCGTGGCGGTGCGCCTCCTCGACTATGGCCCGGGCGAGCGGATGCTCAGAGTCCGATTCGGCGGCTGCCGCCACTGCGAGCAGTCGCGGGGTGTCGCCGTCAATTGCGGCCGCTCCGCTCATCCGGTGCCGGCCCAGGGTCAGCGTCCCCGTCTTGTCGAACAGGACGACGTCGACACGGCGCA
>CAZGWX010000094.1:0-9437 GCA_964529515.1 uncultured Acidimicrobiaceae bacterium | reverse complement strand
CTCGACCCCGCCGATCTCGGCGGTCACCTTCCGCTCGGCCTGGACCGGGACCCCGTCGCCCGGCCAGTGGGTGTACAGACTGACAATCGTCTCCTTGGCGCGTCGCAGCCAGGCGGCGTTCATCCCGGGACTCCCGAAGTTGGCCTCCTCGGACCAGACCTGCTCCAGGACTTCGAGGGCTCTCTCTTTGGTGTTGTGGATGGCGCCCGTGTCGACGACCTCCGACTCGGCGATCTCGAACGCCCTGTGCACGAGCGAGCCCGAGACCCCGTAGTCGTTGCCCGACTCGCCGATGCGCAGCCGGCGTTCGAGGGCGTATCGACGCGGGCATTCCACGAACGACTCGACCTGGCTGGGCGAGAGGTGGAAGAGGTCACCGAGGATCGGCCGGTCGGGTCCGCGAGTAGGAACTCCGGCGAACGTCACCGGATCCCACAGGTCGCCGGCCCTGTTGGCGAGGACGCTGGCGGCGCCGAGCCGGCTCGACACCGGTGCGCCCGGGTCGAGGAGGGTCCGGCGGAGGGCGGTCTCCGCACCGGCGACCGTGATCGGGGCCGATTCGATCTCTTCGGGCGGCCCGAGCTCTTCGAGTGACCTGCCGGCAACGGCAAGGAGGAACCGTGAGGGCCGGCGCTCCCCGAGGTCCCCGCCCGCGGCAGTGGCGGTCCAGATGACACGGGACCGGGCCCGTGTCATTGCCGTGTAGGCCAGCCGCACCTCCTCCTGCAGTTGGAATGCGCCCTGCGCGCGGGTGTCGGTGGTCCGCGCGGGGGCAAGCAGCTCCGGCCGGAGGAGGCGCCGGCCCCTGCGGAGGTCGGGAAACACCCCTTCGGTGGCGTTGGCGATGAAGACCACTTCGAACTCGAGGCCCTTTGCCTGGTGCAGGGTGGTGAGCGTGACCCGATCGCCGGGTAGGTGGGCGGGGAGCATGGGCTGTGCCTCGAAGTCCTCGTCGTCGGTGAGGGCGAAATAGCGGTGGAGGCTCAGATTGGGGTCGCGTTCCAGCTGCCTCGAGAGCGACTGCGACAGCGATCTCCAGGCGCGCCGCCAATCGGACCGTCCCACGTCGGCCACGACGGCCTCGATTCCGTCCAGGGTCGACCAGAGGTGCCAGAAGCCTTCGATCGCCGGCTTGTCGGTTGCCCAGGACGAGTCGGCGAGCAGGGCGGCCAGGCCACGGAGTTGTGGCAGGCGCTCCGTGACCACGTGGTCCCAAGGTTCCCACGTCCTGCGTCTGGCACGGACGAGGCTCCGTTCATGGCCCAGGTCGAGGGCAAGCACCGGCCCGAGGAGGACTCGTCGCATGGCGCGGTCGGCGGCGGCCGCCTCGCTGGCCGCCGTCGTGGGCAGGGACCCACCGTGAACGGCGACGGTCACGAGGTCGCGGATGAGGCTGACGGCGGGATGATCGACGAGCCGGCTCTCGGGCGGGTCGTGTGGGATCCGCCTCCGGTCGAGGGCACGCGAGAGCTCCGCGGCGAGCTCCCTCTTGGTGCGGACGAGGATCGCGATCGATGAGGGGGCGACGCCGTCGACGACGATGGCGTGCTCGACCTCGCTGGCGATCCACTCGGCCTCGGCGGTCTCCTGGTCGAAGACGTACACCTCGGCCCGACCCGGGTGTGGCGCCGGCACGACCGGCCCGGCCGCCCCGGGCAGGGCGGCTCCAGACACCACCCGCAGTGCGGCCTCCATGATCTCCGCCGGGACGCGGAAGCTCTCGGAGAGCACGATGCGCTCGGCGCCGGTGAAGGCGGCGACGTTCGCCAGCTCGGCTCCGCGGAAGGAATAGATCGACTGGTAGGGATCACCGGCGACCGTGAGGTTGCCGTGAGGGGCTGCGAGCAGGCGCGCCATCTCGGCCTGCGCCGGTGTGGTGTCTTGGTATTCGTCGACGAGGACGTGCGTATAGGGCGGGCGGCTGTCCGGGTCGTCGGCGAGCAGCCGCACTGTGTCCGCCATGAGGACTCCGTAGTCAGTCCGCCTCTCCGCCCGGAGACGCTCCAGATATCGGGCGTAGAGCCCGGGGATGCCACGCCAATCGGGCCGGACCTGTGCCATGGCGTCGAGATCGGCGGGGGAGAGGAGCCGTTCGGAGCACCGCATCAGGAAGTCGGCCACCTCCGCGGCGAAGGGACGAGTCTTCAGGATGCCGCGGAAGATGATGGGCCAGTCGTCGGGGTTTTCGTCGGCCAGGGTGCGGGCGACGAATTCCATCTGCTCCGGTGTGGTCAGGACCGTGGGCACCTCGCCGTCACTGGCGGCCTCGATGATGCTGAGTGCCAGGGAGTGGAAGGTGGTCACCGTCACCGGCGTGCCCGTCCCTCCGACGAGGTCGTCGACCCGGACCCGCAACGAGCCGGCAGCCCGGCGGGAGAAGCAGAGGACGACGATCTGGTCGCGTCGAGCCTTGCCGGACTCGACGAGATGACCGACGCGGCGCACCAGGAACTCGGTCTTCCCGGTCCCCGGACCGGCCACGATCATCTGCCGCCCCTCGGTCCGCTCGATGGCGGCCGGCCACTCGTCGACACCCACCCGTGACTCGGTCACAGTGTCGATCGTAGGGCTCAGACGGCCTCCGGCAGTCTCAGACGGCCGGCCCCCGGCATTGTCAGGCTGCCTCCGGCAGGGGCCGGTCCTCTTCGACGATCTCGGCCCTGAGGCCGAATCGCGCCAGCCAGCCGACCGGGTCGGCAAAGGCCTCTTTGGAATCGAAGCTTGTGCTCATGGTCTCCAACCTACGACCCGGGTGGGACAGATCCTCCTCAGCCGCTTCTTGGTTACGCCGATCAATAGGATGAACAGGTCGACCGCAAACAAGGAAGGGATCGCGTTGCAGATAGGGAACGAGTTCGACTCACCGATGTACCACGAGGCGGTGGGTCAGTTCGACCGGGTCGCCGATCTGATGGGGTTGGACCAGAACGTCGCCGATCGACTGCGTGTTCCGCAACGGTCCACGGTTGTCAGCTTCCCGTTCCGTCACGACACTTACAACAAGGTCGAGACCATCTTCGGATACCGGGTTCAGCACCTCAGCACCATGGGCCCGACCAAGGGCGGCATCCGTTATGCGCCGGATGTCGACCTGGGAGAGGTGGCTGCCCTGGCCATGCTCATGACCTGGAAGTGCGCCATCGTTGGCGTCCCGTTCGGCGGAGCGAAGGGGGGCGTGCGCATCGACCCCATGGCGCTCTCCCGCGCCGAACTGCAGCGCGTCACTCGACGCTTCACCATGGAGATCATCAACGTGATCGGTCCCGAGACCGACATCCCCGCGCCCGACCTCGGAACCAACGAGCAGGTGATGGCCTGGCTCATGGACACTTACAGCCAGCACGTGGGCCACTCGGTGCCTGCAGTGGTCACCGGTAAGCCCCCCGCACTGGGCGGGTCGGTGGCGCGGCGCGAGGCGACGGGTCGGGGCCTCATCTTCCTCATTCCGCAGGCCGCCAACGCCGCAGGCATCGATGGCACCGCTGCGACCATCGCCATCCATGGCTTCGGCAATGTCGGGCTTTACGCGGCGACAGCCGCCGAGCAGTCGGGACACAAGGTCGTGGCGGTCTCCGACATCTCCGGCGCCATCTACAACCCCGACGGGATCGACGTCTCCTCGGCCTCCAAGTGGGTCCAAGAGCATCGTCTTCTCGAGGGCTATCCCGAGGCCGACCACATTGCGGGTGAGGAGGTGTTCACCCTTGACGTCGACTTTCTCATCCCGGCGGCCGTTCAGGGGGTCCTCAACAAGGCCAACGCGCATGACGTCAAGGCCAAGGTGATCATCGAGGGCGCCAACAACCCGACCACGATCGAGGCCGACGACATCCTGCGCGAGCGCGGGATCTTCATCGTCCCCGACATCCTGGCCAACGCCGGTGGCGTCACCGTCTCCTACTTCGAGTGGGTCCAGGATGTCCAGAAGTACTTCTGGACCGAGAACGAGGTCGTGGCCCGCCTCCGGGAGATCATGACCAGGGCGTTCGACGACGTGTACTCGATCTCGATCGGGGAGAACGTCGACATGCGCACGGCCGCCCTGATCAAGGGCATCCGGCGGGTTGCGGACGCCAAGCTGGTCCGCGGCGTCTTCCCGTGATCTAGCCGGCGTTCCAGGCCGGGCAGATCTCCTTGTAGGAGCACCAGTTGCAGAGTGCTCCCCGCCGCGCCGGGAAGCGGCCCGAGGACAGGGCCCGGTCGATAGCCGTCCACAGAGCGCGGAGTTGTACGTCCATGGCGTCGAGCTGGCGATCGTCGACCGCGAGCCGGTACATGGTCGGCCCGTTCAGATACAGCAGCCTGAGCTCGGCCGGCGTCTCACTCATCCGCTTCCGGATGAGGAGGGCGTAGATCTTGAGCGCAAAGAACGCCGGGAGGGCGTAGGCCTCGGGCGGCGCCTTTCCGGTCTTGTAGTCGGTGATGACCAGGCCGACCTCGGGATCGCGGTCCATGCGGTCGAGGATGCCCCGTATCACGATGCCGTCCATCTCCTCGGTCATGTCCATCTCCCGGGCTGCCGGGTCGAAGGTGGCCGGGTCCTCGATGGAGAAGTAGTTGGCGAGCAGCTGCATGGACTCGAGGCCCCAATGCCGCTCGTCTTCGACACTGTCGAATAGGCCGATGAACTCCTCCTCCCCGCGGATCTCGGTCCAGGCCTGGCGGAACAGGTCGTACAGAGTCTCGGGTGAGCGCTCCGTCGTCGGCAGGTCGAACAGCCGCTGCAGAGCGAGGTGGGCGGTCGTTCCCCGCGCCTGCTGGACCGAAGTCGGCTCCGGGAGTCGGTCGATGGCCCGGAACTTGAACAACTGCGGGCACGCCTTGAAGTCACCGGCCCGGCTGGGGGAGAGGGTCTCCAGAGCTGTGATGACCACGGGGGTGGATCCAACCGTCATGTTGGCGATCATAGGAAGGGCCTCTGACAGATCCTCTGACCGTCGCGAAATCTGGTCGAAGGACGCGAAAAGTAGGTGCTGGCTTCGCTTGACGCCCCTGGGGCCCCTCTTTAGGTTCCGGGTCGCGGATCGAGGGAGACCTCGAACCGCACTGGTCGGCTCATCCGGGGGCCCGCTTTCCCGGGGAGACGACCGCTTGAGAGCCCCGAGAGGGCTGAGGCTTCGGCCGCAGCTCCCTCGGGGTTTCTCTTTGCCTCGAGGATTCTCCCCCACTCGTGGGGGAGTACCGGGGCAGCCGGGGAGGGGTGAGTGCCATCCGGCGACAGGCCTTGCGACTTGAAACCCGCCGCTTCCCTCCTCACCATCGTCCTGGGAGCCAGTCCGTGAAAACTATTCGCCTTTCCGGTCTTGGCGGTAGACGGAGGGATTGAGTCCGGCTCGCGGAACATCGTTCTGAGTACCAAGTACCAGTACCAAGTACCGCGAGCGCAGCGAGCTCCCAGTCCGCGAAAACAATTCAGCATTCCGGCTTGTGCACCAGCGCACGATGCTTTACCTTTCCGGCCGCGTCGATGGGGCAACCCGCAGACGTACCGGATCGGCGGGAAACCGCCGGTACGGACCCAGATCATCGAATGCGGTTTACCGCAGACGAAGGTCACCGGAACGCTCACAGACTTCGGTCAGCGGGCTTTCGGTCAGACCGGACCGGTCGAACGGGGATCCTTCGGGATCGTCGGGCGAGCGGATCGGTCGCAGGCTTTCGGGCCTGTTGTTCCTGGAAACGGGAACGCGGCCTTCGGGCCGCACCCCGCCGCCGGCTTCGGCCGACGGCCCCCGCTCCGAGTTGGGTCCCCGGCCCGACGAAGACGGGACACTGAGAACCCCGAGAGGGTTGTGGCTTCGGCCCGGCTCCCTCGGGGTTTCTCTTTATGGGTACGGCCGTCCCGAAGTGACGTCCTGGGGACTTCTCCCCCATTTATGGGGGAGTACCGGCGCAGCCGGGGAGGGGGTGAGTTCCAACCCGCGTGGCCCCTAAGACTTGGGAACCAGGCTCCCTACCCCCGGCCTCGTTCCTCGGCCGGCGGTACTTCCCCCCACTTCGGGGGGACTGATCCTTGCCCTAGTGCGTAGGCTCCCGGCGTACTTCAAAGGGAGAACACGGATGGCGCACATGCAGGACTTTCCCCTGCTCCTCTCCACCCTCTACGACCACGCGGTCTGGATCCACCCGGATCGGGAGATCGTGTCGGTCGAAGCCGACCGGAGCCTGACCCGAACGACCTACGGAGCCACCGACGCCCGGGTCCGCAAGCTGGCCTCGGCATTCTCCGCTTTGGGCATCGACCAGGGCGACGCGGTCGGCACCTTCGCCTGGAACAACATCCGCCATCACGAGCTCTATTGGGCGACGGCGAACGCGGGGCGCATCTGTCACACCATCAACATCCGCCTGTTCGTCGATCAGATTGCCTACGTGGCCAACCACGCCGGCGACAAAGCCATGTTCGTCGACCCCGATCTCGTCCCTCTGCTAGCGCCGCTCGCATCACAGATGGAGACCGTGCGTCACTGGGTGGTCATGGGGCCCGAGGCGACTGACGACCTCCCCGGATCCATCTCCTACGAGGACCTGATCGCCGACCAGCCCGAACACGGCGCCTGGCCGGTTCTTGACGAGCGGTCACCGATGATGCTCTGCTACTCGTCCGGGACCACCGGTCACCCCAAAGGTGTTGCTTACACACAGCGGTCGACCTACGTGCACACGATCTCCAACCTGGCCAACCACCCGATCGAGACGGCCGACAACGTGCTCCCGGTCGTGCCCATGTTCCACGCCGCCGCCTGGGGCTATCCGTTCATGGCGGTCACCAAGGGCGCCAAGCTCACCTATCCGGGTCCGGACCTCTCCCCCCAGGCTCTGGTGGGGCTGTTCACCGGCGAGAGGGTCACCTTCAGCGCCGGCGTCCCGACCGTCTGGCTGGGCATCAAGCAATTCCTGGACGCCAACCCGGAGACCGACCTCTCGTCCATCCGCGCCTTCCTGTGCGGCGGTTCGGCCGTGCCCAGGGCCATGATCGAGTGGTTCTGGACGACCCAGGGCATACGTGTGCTCCAGGGCTGGGGCATGACCGAGACCAATCCGATCGCCTCGGTGGCGATCCTCAAGCCCGAGATGGAGGAATGGCCGTTGTCCGACCAGCTCGACCGGCTGGAGACGGCCGGGATCACAGTCCCCGGACTGCAGGTCAAGATCGTCGACGAGGTGGGTGAAGAGCTTCCCCACGACGGCGAGGCGTTCGGCGAGCTCCTCATCCGTGGCCCGTGGATCGCGGGGGAGTACTACAAGGACGACCGGACGCCGCAGTCCTTCGAGGACGGCTGGCTGCGCACGGGCGACGTGTGCAAGATCACGCCCGAGGGCTACATCCGCATCACCGACCGCGCCAAGGACGTGATCAAGTCGGGCGGGGAGTGGATCTCGTCACTCGACCTCGAGAACGAGCTGATGGCTCACCCGGCCGTCGCCGAGGCGACAGTGGTGGGCCTCAAGCACGCCAGATGGCAGGAGCGACCGGCCGCCTTCGTGGTCAAGTCGGGCGAGGTCACCGAGGAGGAGTTGCGGGCTCATCTCGAGGCGAGGGTGGCCACTTGGTGGCTCCCGGACCGGATCGTCTTCATCGACGCCATCCCCAAGACCGGAACGGGCAAGTTCGACAAGAAGGTGGTCCGGGACCAGTACGCCGATCTGTTGATGCCCTAAGGCACGTACTGCTCGTCGATTGCCACCACCTCGCCGTCGACGACGGTCACCCACCAGGGGCTCGACCACATCACCTCTTGTGAACCGACTGGCTCACCGGTCATGGCTGCGGCCAGCTCCTCGAGTGTGACCGGCCGGCTCTCGAGGTCTTGATATGTGTCGTAGTGGTACCAGACGGAAGTGATTGCCACGTTCGGCGAGATGGGTACCACGAGCTCGAGCGGGTCGACGTTGCGGATGTAGTAGTCGTTGGGACGGGGTGACTCCTCTCCGTCCTCGAGAGCAGCCGCGTCGGCCGCATCCCCCTCGAACCAGACCGCGAGGTCGTAGTGGACCTCCGGGCCGCCCGTCAGCCCGGACTCGGCAAGATGGGTGATGAACCCGATGTATCTCCCGTTGTCGATCTGCGCCACGAGATTGTCGGTCAATATCGGCGTCGTCGTCGTGGTAGTCGGGGCGGTGGTCGACGTCGTCGTTCCCGGCAGTGTCGTTGTGGTCGTGACAGCGGCCGTCCCTCCGCAAGCGGAGAGCAGAAGGGCGAATAAGGCGATCCGCTTCATCATCGCGACAACTCTACGGAGACTCCGTTGGTTCCATGCCGCCACCGGGCGGGTAGACGCAACCCCTATGATTCCCGCCCGTGGGCAGCATTCACGAAGCCTGGGGCCCGATCGCCGCAGGGATCAGCGGAGTCGTCGGGCTGTGGGGCGTGATCATGGCCCGTCGTGAGACCGTCCCCAAGGCCTTTTACTGGGCGGTGGGCGTTGCGATCGTGAGCCTCCTCTTCCAGGTAGTGCTCGGAGTGATGACCATGAGCATCGACGGGATCGACCCGGGTAACCAGCACGTTTTCTACGGCGTGGTCATCGCCTTCGTCATGGCGTTCGCCTACATCTACCGGGCGCAGTTCCGGAAGCGGCCGGCCCTCTACTACGGCCTGCTCCTCCTGTTCACGATGGGCCTGTCCATTCGGGGCATCATGACTTTCGGAGGGAGCTTCTGATGCTGCTCCAGGACAAGAAGCTGCTGGTCACCGGTGTCCTCACCGATGACTCCATCGCCTTCCACACGGCTCGGATCGCCCAGGAGGAGGGCGCCGAGATCGTCATCACCGGGTTCGGACGGAGCCTCCGCCTCACCGAGCGCGCCGCTCAGCGGCTGCCCCAGGCATGCGATGTCCTCGAACTGGACATCAACGACCCCGTCCACGTCGACGCCCTCGTCGCCGATCTCACCGGCAGGTGGGGCAGGATCGACGGGGCGCTCCACGCCATCGCCTTCGCTCCCGGCGACGCCCTGGGCGGCAACTTCCTCAACACACCCGTGGAGTCCGCACAGACCGCCTTCGTCACATCGGCGTTCTCCTACAAGACCCTGGCCGTGGCCCTCCTCCCGCTCATGCAGGCGGCAGGCGGCGGGGCCCTCGTGGCCATGGACTTCGACAACACCCAGGCGTGGCCTGCGTACGACTGGATGGGTGTTGCCAAATCGGCATTGCAGAGCGTGACCCGTTATCTGGCCCGTGACCTCGGCGAGCACAACGTCCGTGTCAACGCCGTCTCGGCGGGGCCGCTGACCACCGTGGCCGCCAAGGCGATCCCCGGTTTCGACCGTTTCGACCAGGTTTGGGCGGAACGCTCTCCCCTGAAATGGGACACCTCCAACCCCGATCCCGTGGCGCGGATGGTCTGCGTCCTTCTCAGCGATTGGGCGCCGATGACGACGGGCGAGATCGTCCACGTCGATGGCGGGTTCCACGCCATCGCCGCCGGCAG
>CAZGWX010000093.1:0-9644 GCA_964529515.1 uncultured Acidimicrobiaceae bacterium | reverse complement strand
GAACTGTCGGTTGAATTCGTACACTCTGGCCCTGTGAAGATCGCGCCGTCACTCCTTGCCGCCGACTTCGCCCGCCTCGGTGACGAAGTCCGGACCGTCGCCGGCCACGTCGACTGGTTCCACATCGACATCATGGACGGGCACTTCGTCCCCAACGTCTCGTTTGGCGTGCCCGTGGTGGCGTCGCTCCGGGGTCTCACCGATCTGGTATTCGATTGCCACCTCATGGTCACCAACCCGGCCGACCACATCGACTCCCTGGCCACTGCCGGCGCCGATCTGCTCACGATGCACATCGAGGCGGTGCCCTCGCCCGAATCGTCGGCCAAGCGAACCAAGGACGCAGGGCTCGACTTTGGCCTCGTCATCAACCCTGTGACGCCGTTCGCGGCCGTCGCCCCCTTCGTCGAGATGTGCAACGTCCTGCTGGTGATGAGCGTCGAGCCGGGATTCGGCGGACAGGAGTTCCTCGAGTCGGCGCTGCCCAAAGTGGCGGAAGCGAGAGAATGGGTTGAGGCCCGCGGATTGCGGACCGATATTCAGGTAGACGGAGGCATCACCCCCTCGAACGTCCGCCGCGTCGCCGACGCCGGCGCCACGGTCGTGGTGGCCGGTTCGGCCATCTTCGGGGCTGATGATCCGGTACAGGCCGTGAACGATCTGAAAAGGGCAATTGGATGAGTGAACGTGTCCTCGTCGCCGACGACGATCCGGACATCCTCACCGTGGTCAAGATCAACTTCGAGCTGGATGGCTTCGAGGTCGACACCGCGGTGGATGGGGAGGACGCCTTGCAGAAGGCCACTTCCAACCCGCCCAACGCCATTGTCCTCGACATCATGATGCCCCGGATGGACGGCCTTACTGCCCTCCACCGGCTCCGCAGCCAGGCGACCACTGCGAACATCCCGATCATCCTTCTCACCGCCCGCGGGCTTCCCGAGGACCGTGTGCGTGGCCTCGAGCTGGGTGCCGACGACTACATCACCAAGCCCTTCGACATCACCGAGCTCGCGGCCCGGGTAAGGGCGGTTCTCCGCCGCACCCAGGCGGCCCGGGACCTGTCGCCACTGACCGGCCTCCCGGGCAACTTCAAGATCACCGCCGAGATCGAGGCCCGGATCCGTGACAGGGAGCCCTTCGCCCTGGTCCACGGCGACCTGGACAATTTCAAGGCGTTCAACGACCACTACGGGTTCATGCGTGGAGACGAAGTGATCCGCTTCTGTGCCCGCAGCTTCGCTGAGGGCGCTCAGAGCCTCGATCTGGGAGAGTCGTTCATCGGCCACATTGGCGGTGACGACTTCGTCGCCATCACCCCGCCCGACATGGCCGAGTCCTTCTGCAAGGAAGTCATCGAGCGCTTCGATGACGGGATCCTCGACCTCTACGACACAGCTGATGCCCTCCGCGGGTACATCGAGGTCATCGACCGCCGGGGGGAGCGCTACGCCTTCCCTGTGGTGTCGCTCTCGCTTGGTGTAGCGTCCACCGACGTGCGTGAGATCAGCACCCAATGGGAGGCGTCGGCGATCGCGGTGGAGATGAAGGAGTTCGCCAAGAAGCAGCCGGGCTCCACCTACCGGATCGACCGTCGCTCCAGCTGACGTGACCGCAACGCGCCATATGGCGCGTGCCATCGATCTGGCCTCCCGTGCCATGACCCACCCCAACCCCCGGGTTGGCGCCGTGGTGGTCACTTCCGACGGCGAGGTAGTGGGGGAGGGATGGCACGAAGGCCCGGGAACGCCTCACGCCGAAGTGGTCGCACTGGGCCAGGCCGGGGAGCAGGCACGGGGGGCCACCGTCTATGTGACGCTCGAGCCGTGCAACCACCAGGGCAGGACCCCTCCTTGTGTTGACGCACTGATCGACGCACGAGTGGGCGCGGTGGTCGCCGCGGTGACTGATCCCGATCCCCGGACCAACGGTGCCGGGCTGGAGCGCCTGCGGGCCGCGGGCGTCAGCGTCGAGGTGGGCCTCTCTGCAGCCGAGGCGGTGGCGACCGACCCCGCCTACTTTCACCATCTGTCCACGGGCATGCCACTAGTGACCTGGAAGTACGCCATGACCCTCGACGGCTCGGTGTCCGCTGTCGACGGTTCTTCGCAGTGGATCACCTCCGAAGAGGCGCGCCGCGATGTCCACCTCCTTCGCTCCCGTATGGACGCCGTGGTCGTGGGCTCAGGAACCCTCGCCGCCGACGACCCCCGACTCGACGTGCGGCTGGAGGGATTCGAGGGCCGCCAGCCGACCCCGGTGGTGGTGCTCGGCAAGAGCGACCCGGTCGCGAGGGCACGGGTCTGGGAGCGCGAGCCTCTCGTGTTCTCCACGCGTGAACGCCAGTTGCCGGGAGGCGAGGTGGTCGTCGTGGGAACAGGCGACCGTCCCGACCCGAGAGAGGTCTGCCAGGCTTTGTCCGAGCGGGGAATACTCGACGTGATGATCGAAGGGGGTCCGACGCTGGCGGGGGAGTGGTGGCGTTCCGGGGTGATCGACCGCGGCGTGGCCTATCTGGGCGCCAGGATCGGCGGCGGCAGGGGAATCTCTCCGCTCGCCGGAGTGTTCCAATCGATTGGGGAGGCGGGAATTGTGTCTGTCAGCCAGGTGCGTAGCCTGGGAGCGGACATTCGGATCGATTGGACCAGGGATGTTCACGGGGATCGTTGAATCCACAGGAAAAGTGACGGAATCGCGCGACGGCAGGCTCGTCGTGGCTGCGCCGTTGCTGGACGGGACGAATTTCGGGGACTCGATCTCGGTGAACGGAGTGTGCCTGACCGCTGTGGACGTCTCGGACGGAACCGTCCGCTTCGACGTGATTCCGGAGACACTGGCCCGCACCGGCTTGGGATCCCTCGGAGATGGGGACATGGTCAACCTCGAGCGGGCAATGCCAGCCAGCGGCCGTTTCGACGGACACATCGTCCAGGGTCACGTCGACGGGACCGGCACGGTGTCCGACCTGACCCATGGCGAGGACGGGGTAGTGCTCACGGTCTCGGCGCCCGAGCACCTGATGGCCCACATCGTCGTCAAGGGCTCGATAACGATCGACGGCGTCAGCCTCACGGTGGCGGGGGTCGACGAGGGCAGATTCTCGGTGGCCCTGATCCCGCACACCCTGGAGTCGACCACCCTCGGCTCGACTCGGGCCGGCGACACCGTCAACCTGGAGACCGACGTCCTAGCCAAATACGTGGAACGGCTGCTGGAGGCCCGCAAGTGAGCATTGCCCCAATCGAAGCCATCATCGCCGCGTACGCACGCGGAGAGATGGTGATCATGGTCGACGACGAGGACCGTGAGAACGAGGGCGATCTTCTCGTCGCGGCCGACGCGGCCACGCCCGAGAAGATCGGATTCATGCTCCGTCACACCAGCGGCATCATCTGCCTCTCCATCGGGGGCGAGCGCCTCGACGAGCTGCAGCTACCGATGATGGTGGCCCGCAACACCGACGTCCGCCGCACGGCGTTCACCGTGTCGATCGACGCCGCGGTCGGTACCACCACCGGCATCAGCGCGTCCGACCGCGCCCGGACCATCGAGGTGGTCCTCGACCCCCAGTCCAAACCCGACGACCTCTCCCGTCCCGGGCACATGTATCCGCTGCGCTACGAACCGGGCGGTGTGCTGAAGCGGGCCGGGCATACCGAGGCTGCCGTCGACCTGGCCATGCTCGCCGGGCGCTACCCGGCCGGAGTGCTCGCCGAGGTGATGAACGACGACGGGACCGTCGCCAAGCTGGCCGACCTCGAGCTCTTTGCCAAGCAGCACGACCTGCTCATTGGCACCATCGCCGATCTGATCGCTTACCGGCGCAGCACCGAGCGCCTGGTGGAGAGGGCGGCTGAGGCCAGGCTTCCCACCGCCCACGGGACGTTCCGGGCCTACGGGTACAAATCACTCGTTGACGATCGTCAGCACATCGCCCTGGTCATGGGCGATCTCGGCGACGGAGAGGGTGTCCTCACCCGGGTCCACTCGGAGTGCCTCACCGGTGACGTCTTCGGGAGCACGCGGTGCGACTGCGGCGAGCAGCTCGACGCGGCTCTTGCCAGGGTCGCCAAGGAAGGCAGGGGAGTGGTGCTGTACATCCGCGGTCACGAAGGGCGAGGCATCGGGCTGCTCCGCAAGCTGGCCGCATACCAGTTGCAGGACGAGGGTCTGGACACGGTCGACGCCAACGTCCATCTGGGCCTTCCCGTGGATGCCCGTGACTACGGCGTCGGGGCCCAGATCCTGTACGACCTCGGGGTGAGGTCCATGCGTCTCATGACCAACAACCCCAAGAAGCGCGCTGGCATCGAGGGATACGGCCTCTCCATCCTCGAGCAGGTGCCGCTGACTGTCGAACCAACCGACGAGAACAGGGCTTATCTCAGCGCCAAGCGGACCCGGCTCGGACACACCCTCGACCCCGTCGGGGAAGAGTGATCCGCACGGCCGAAGGGGCTCTCGACGGCTCCTCTCTGCATGTCGGCATCGCAGTCGGTTCGTGGAACCGGTCGATCACTGATCGGCTTCTCCAGGGAGCGACCGCGCGGTGCGAGGAACTGAGTGTGGAGCGGACGACCGTGCTGCGGGTGGCCGGCGCCCTCGAACTGCCTGTGGCGGCACTCGCCCTCGCCCGGTCGGGCTGTCATGCGGTCGTCGCCATCGGAGCGGTGATCAAAGGGGAGACCGACCACTACGAAATCGTCGTCAGGGAGTCCTCGTCGGGGCTGACCCGGGTGTCCGTGGACACCGGCGTGCCGGTGGCCCACGCCGTGCTCGCCGTGACCGATCCGGCCCACGCCATGGACCGTTCCGGCCCCGGTTCCGACAACAAGGGCCGGGAGGCCGTCGACGCCGCCGTGACCGCGGCCAATGCCATCAAGGCCCTTGGGGATTGAGTATCCGGCCTGCCCTGGTACCGTTTCACCCGACAACAGAACGGCAAGAGTGGAAGCGCCTGCTTCCCCACCCGGCCGCCCGAGGGCGCGCCGAGGTCAGCGACCACCGCCCGCAGGGGGGGTTCCTTGGCAGCAGGAGTTTCACCCGCTGCCTTTTTCATTGAGCAACGGAGGCAACAGCATCAGCGAATTGCGAGTCAACTCGGCCATCAGGGCGAAAGAGGTCCTGGTGGTGGCACCGGACGGACAACAGATCGGCGTGAAGAAGCTGAACGAGGCCCTTTGGCTGGCCGAGCAGCTCGATCTCGATCTCGTGGAGGTGGCTCCGAACGCCAAACCCCCCGTCTGTCGTCTCATGGACTACGGCCGTTACAAGTACGAGCAGTCCGTCAAGCAGCGAGAAGCACGCAAGAAGCAGACCCGCACCAGCATCAAGGAGCTCCGGATGAAGGTCCGGATCGGCGACCACGACTTCGACATCACGAAGAGGAAGGCGGCTGCCTTCCTCGACGACCAGGACAAAGTCAAGGTCACCATCCGGTTCCGCGGCCGGGAGAACGAACGGCCGTCATTCGGCAAGGATCTCCTGGAGCGGCTGGCCGCCGAGCTCGCCGACAACGGGGTCGTCGAGCAGGCGCCGAAGCTGGAGGGGAACTCCATGACCATGGTGCTGGCGCCCGTGAAACGGGCCAAGGCCGCCGCCGTCGCCGATGAGAGTCAGCCCGAGGAATAGGAGGACGCCGTGCCCAAGATGAAAACGCACAGCGGCGCCAAGAAGCGAATCAAGGTGACCGGCAGCGGCAAGCTCATGCGCCGCCAGGTCGGTCGCGGCCACTACAAGCTGGCCAAGGGGAAGTCGACGTTCCGCCGTCGCAAGGGCGAGGTCGAACTGGCCCCCGGAGACGCCAAGGTCGTCAAGAAGCAGATGGGGATCTGAGCCATGGCACGAGTGAAGAGAGCGGTCAACGCCAGGAAGTCGCACCGGAAGGTCCTCGATCGGGCCAAGGGTTACAAGGGCGCGCGGAGCAGGCGTTATCGCACCGCCAATGAGCAGGTCATGCACGCGATGCAGGACGCGTACCGGGACCGCAGGGCGCGCAAAGGCGAGTTCCGCAAGCTATGGATCGCTCGCATCAACGCCGCGGCGCGTCAGAACGGGCTGACCTACAACCAGCTCATCTCCGGGCTCAAGGCCGCGGAGATCGAAGTCGACCGCAAGATGTTGGCCGAGATGGCGGTGAGCGACCCCGATGCGTTCGCGCAGCTCGTCCAGGTAGCCAAGAAGGGCTGAGTGTCCGCCGGCGGCCGGGAGGCGCCCCGCGGGGCGCGTAACCCGGCCGTCGTCGCGTCCGCCAAACTGCACCGGTCCCGTCACCGCCGCCAGACCGGTCTGACCCTGATCGAAGGCCCGCACCTCCTCGCCGAAGCCCTGGCCGCGGATGTCTCCGTCTCACGGATATTCGTGCTCGCCGATGACGAGGCCCCGGAGGTCCCAGGAGCGGAGGTGATCGTCGTCGACCGTCCCGGCCTGGAGCGGGTCGCCGGGACCGACACCCCGCGCGGGCCGGTAGCGGTGATCACAACTCCTCAGGCAGTCGTCGACACTTCACGCAACCTGCTCGTCGCCCACGGTGTGAGCGAGCCGGGCAATCTCGGAGCACTGGTGCGCACTGCAGCGGCGTTCGACTGGGGGTTCGCCTGGACGCCCGGATCGGCCGATCCGTGGTCCCCGAAGTCTCTTCGCGCCGGGGCCGGGGGCCAGTTCCGGGTGCCCGTGGCCTCCGTTCAGGGGATCGCCGACCTCGCCGGTTGGGACCTGGTGGCCACCGCGGTCAGCGGCGGCGAGGATCCCGCCTCCCTCGGTTCCGGCCACTGGGCGGTGCTTGTGGGTGAGGAGGCCGCCGGTCTGCCTCCCGCCGTCGTCGCGGCCAGCGACCGGGTGGTGACCATCTCGATGCCGGGGGGCACCGAAAGCCTCAACGCTGGTGTGGCGGCGGCCATCGTGGTCTACGAGCTGTCCCGGCCCTGGGAAACCGGTACCTGGAACCCGGAACCGACGCTCTAACCTCGCCCCTCCTGATGGATCCGCTCAGCGAACTAGACACAGTCGCCCGCGAGGCCCCCGAATCGATCGCCGCCGCGGCCAGTATGGCCGACCTGGAGAGGGTCGAATCGGAGCTCCTGGGCAAGGACTCCCCCCTGGGTGCCGTGCGCCGGGCGATGGGGCGTCTCGATGCGGTCGAACGCCCTGCGGTGGGCGCGCGCCTCAACGAGGTGACCTCCGCCGTCCAGACGGCACTGGGGGATCGGCGTCGAATCCTCACCGCCGCCGAAGACGCCGCCCGTCTCCAGTCGGACGGGTTCGATGTGACGCTCGAGGCGGTGACCGTCCCCGCGGGCACCCTCCATGTCATCCACCAGGTGATCGACGAGGTCACAGACATCTTCGTCGGCTTGGGGTACCAGGTCGCCGAGGGCCCCGAGGCCGAGCTCGCCTGGTACAACTTCGACGCTCTCAACACTCCGAAGACCCATCCGGCTCGACTCGAGTCCGACACGATGTACCTCGACTGGGGGGACCCGGCCGACGAGGTCCTGCTCCGCACCCAGACCTCACCGGTTCAGGCGCGCTACATGGAGTCCCATGAGCCTCCCGTCTACATCGTCGCTCCCGGCCGCACCTATCGCACCGATACCGTCGACGCCACGCATCTGCCCGTGTTCCACCAGATCGAAGGTCTCGCGGTGGACAAGGGGCTCACGCTGGGTGCACTGAAGGGGACCCTGGCCCACTTCGCACGGGAGTTCTTCGGTCACAGCACGGTGGTGCGGCTACGACCGTCCTTCTTCCCCTTCACCGAGCCGAGCGCCGAACTGGACGTCTCGTGCTTCGTCTGCGGAGGGGACAACCCCTCCTGCCGGGTGTGCGGGGGCGGCGGCTGGCTTGAGATGCTGGGGTGCGGCATGGTCGACCCCAACGTGCTGGAGGCCGCCGGGTACGACCCCGGTGTCGTCAGCGGCTTCGCCTTCGGCGTGGGAGTGGAGAGGCTGGCCATGGTCCGCCACGGCCTGGACTCGATCAAGAATTTCGTCGAGAACGACGTGCGATTCTTGAGGCAGTTCCGATGAAGGTCCCGCTTCGCTGGCTGTCCGAGTACATCGACCTGCCCGCGACCGACCCCGAAGAGCTCGCCGCGGTGCTCACCTCGCTGGGACACGAGGTGGAGGGTGTTGAGCACCTCTCGGTGGACTGGGCGGGCGTCGTAGTCGGCAGGGTGGAGGAGGTCGGTCCCCATCCGTCGGCCGACCGGGTGCGCGTCTGCCAGGTCGACACCGGGGACGGGGTCCGCCAGATCATCTGCGGTGCTTGGAACTTCGAGGCCGGGGCCTACGTGCCAGTGGCGGTGCCGGGGGCGGTTCTTCCCGGTGACTTCCAGATCGGAGAACGAGAGATCCGGGGCGTGGTGTCACACGGGATGATCTGTTCCGAGCGGGAACTGGGACTCGGCGACGAGCACTCCGGAATTCTGGTCCTCGACGGCGCGGCGGAGCCCGGCTCGTCGTTCGACGACCTGGTCGAGTTGCCCGACGTGGTGTTCGACCTGGCCATCGGACCCAACCGCGGCGACGCCATGTCGCTTGTGGGGCTGGCTCGCGATCTCGCCGCCTACTACGACATCAACTTCCGCCAGCCCCCCGATGAGCTCGAGACCGTCCCGGGGGAGTCCTCACTGGTGGTCACCATCGACGACCCCTCGGGTTGCCGCCGGTTCGTCGCCCGGGAGATCGACGGTGTCACCGTTGGCCGGTCGCCGATGTGGATGCGCCACAGGCTCGCCAAGGCAGGCATCCGGGCGATCTCCAACGTGGTCGACGTCAGCAACTATGTCATGGTCGAGATGGGCCACCCGCTCCACGCGTTCGACGCAAACAAGATCGCAGGCGACCGACTCAGCGTGCGCCGGGCGACGGCGGGTGAGTCTCTCGTCACCCTCGATGGGGAAGACAGGGGGCTGTCATCCGACGACCTCATCATCTACGACTCCGAGGGCCCCACCTCCATGTCGGGCACGATGGGAGGGCTCAACAGCGAGGTTTCGAGCGAGACCAGCTCGGTGATCATGGAGGCGGCATCGTGGGACCCGCCGACGATCATGTACATGTCGCGGCGCCACTCCCTCCGTTCCGAGGCCTCACTCCGCTTCGAGCGCGGCGTCGACCCGCAGTTGTCCGACCGGGCCAACCGCCGCGCCAGCGCCCTCGTGGCCTCGCTGACCGGGGGTCACGTCGTCGATGGCCATGTAGATGTGGTGGCCCAGGAGCTGGAGCCGGCGCAGGTGACCCTCCGACTGGACGACGTGCATCGTCTGCTCGGGCCCGGCCTCAACTCCACCCGTGTCTCCGAGCTCCTCGTCCGGCTCGGCCTTGAAGTGTCCGGTGACGATCCGATGGTGGTCACCGTGCCGACCTTCCGGCCCGATATCACCCGCCCGGCCGACCTGGTCGAGCAGGTGGCGCGTCTTCACGGCTACGACCGCATCGAGGCCACCCTGCCCACGGGTCCCGCCGGCGGGCTCGACGAACGTCAGCGTCGCACACGCATGTTGAACGCGGCACTGGCCGCTGCGGGGCTCGCCCAGGCGGTGAGCCTCCCCTTCGTCGGGCCGGCGGATCTGCGCCGTCTCGGATGGCGGGAAGACGAAGCGCTCCTGACGGTGAAGAACCCGCTGCGTGAGGAGGAGTCGA
>CAZGWX010000092.1:0-11037 GCA_964529515.1 uncultured Acidimicrobiaceae bacterium | reverse complement strand
GGAATCGGTCGGCAGACCGGACGGCTATGTGCGACTGAGACTTGACCAGACAGCCCAGGACCTGATCACCGGATACAACCGGGCTGAACACCTACGAGCGTTCCCCGAGAACGACCCGATCTTCACCGCACTACAGAAGCCACTCCGGGCATCAGCCGAGTCAGCGAACCGAACCATCGACGACAACCACCCCCGGGAACGACTTCACCACTACGGCTTCGAGAAGAGCCACTTGTCCATGCTCGCCTGGCAGGCATACCGAACCGGTCAAGCCGAAGCCGTCTTCGCTCCCGACAGAGTCGCCCCACTCCGACTCAAACGGGCCGCCTGAGGCACCCCGCCTCGCTTCTCCACCAGATGGCCTCAACATCGCCTGAGGACGGATCTCCGCCAAATCCGGCCGGTCCGACCTAACGATTCAGCCCCTCTGCCATCTACCCTTGCCACTGAAAGTGGGCGACACCCGGTTTCCAACCGCGTTTCCAACCCATCCCGCCCTCGTAGCTCAGGGGATAGAGCACAGGTTTCCTAAACCTGGTGTCGGAGGTTCGAGTCCTCCCGAGGGCGCTCCTGTGCTCCATCCCCTACGGGGCCCTATCCACTGCTCTTCGGGCCACTCCCCTGGGGGGAGAATCCATTCCTGCTGAGGGTACGCGCTATGAACTACCGGGCGAACACGACGTGTAGCCCCCCACCAACCAAGAGTCGTTGAGGCGGATCAGGTCCACTGACAGGTAGACCCACCCGCGACGGTCCCTGAATGCCACTGGCGTAGCCGACGGGTCTCCCTGATTGAGGGCGCGCCAGTCGTCCCTGAGCTGCCAGTTGGGATCCTCACGGAATGCGGCGATCGCCTCGCCGATTGTCTCGTGCCCGACGGCGTCCAACCCGTAGTCGAAGACCGCACTCTCGACCGAGTCGGTCGAGCAACGGACCGGGCCCGACACGACCCCTGGGTTGGCGGATACACAAGCCGAAACCACGAGGGTGAGCGCAAGGCCTAGAGCCGACTTACCGGCCATGAGTTGGTGCCACCGTGTCTGTGCCTGAGGCTAATTCCAGACTTGTGACCCGACCTCCGTTCCTGGCCGCATTTTCATTATCGGGGTCTACGCTGGAGAGGTTGCGCCTGGCGCGACTGACCGCAGAACAGGAGGCCGGCCGGACCGCTGGTGGGAGAAGAAAAGAGGGTTTCCCGTCGTCTGTTGACCACGTCCCTCGCCGCTCTCGGCGTGGTGTTCGGTGACATCGGTACCAGCCCCCTGTACGCCTTCCGGGAAACCTTCCACGTGGGCGACCTGGCTGTGTCCGGCGCCAACGTCCTCGGGGTGCTCTCACTGATCTTCTGGTCGCTGGTAATCGTCGTCAGCGTCAAGTACCTCGTTCTCGTCATGCGCGCCGACAACCACGGCGAGGGCGGTGTCCTAGCCCTCACGGCCCTGGCGGTGCGCCCGAGCCGGGCGAATCTTCGGCTGCCTGCGCGGGTCCTCCTCATCCTCGGCGTCATAGGAACCGCCTTCTTGTACGGGGACGGGGTGATCACTCCCGCCATCTCGGTCCTCTCCGCAATCGAAGGCGTCAGCCTTGCCGCTCCTGCATTCGAGCCCTTCATCGTCCCACTCTCAGTCGCCATCATCGTGGCTCTCTTCTCGGTGCAGAAACGGGGAACCGGACAGGTCGGGGCGGTTTTCGGGCCGGTGATGATCCTCTGGTTCGTGGTCATGGCGGTCCTGGGCGCGGGACAGATCGTGTCCCATCCGACAGTCCTGTCCGCCGTCGACCCGACCCATGCGGTGCGCTTCTTCATCGGCCAGCCTGCGGCTGCGTTCCTCTCCCTCGGCGCCGTGGTCCTCGTGGTCACGGGTAGCGAGGCCCTCTACGCCGACATGGGCCACTTCGGCAAACGACCCATCAGACTGGCCTGGTTCGCCCTCGCCTTCCCGGCGCTCGTCCTCAACTACTTCGGGCAGGGGGCGCTGCTGGTGAGCAGGCCGGAGGTCATCGGCAACCCGTTCTACGCGATGGCACCGTCGTGGGCGCTGGTGCCGATGATCATCCTGGCCACGGCAGCCGCGGTCATCGCCTCCCAGGCACTCATCTCCGGCGCCTTCAGCCTGACCAGGCAGGCGAGCCACCTCGGGTTCCTCCCCCGCATCCGTGTCGACCACACCTCGGCCCAGGAGCTGGGCCAGGTCTACATCGGGTCGGTCAACTACGCCCTCATGACAGCCTGCGTCCTCACGGTCCTCGCCTTCGGGTCGTCCGGGTCGCTGGCCGCCGCCTACGGGATCGCCGTCACCGCAACAATGCTGATCACCACCCTCCTCCTCTACTCCGTGATGCGGGTTCGTTGGCGGTGGAATCGCTGGCTCGCCGGCTCCATCATCGGGGTGCTCCTGGTCATCGACATCGCCTTCTTCTCCGCCAACCTCCTCAAGATCGCCAACGGCGGATGGCTCCCGCTAGCCATCGGCGGGGCGGTGACGACAGCAATGCTCTCATGGTTCGTGGGTCGGCGGCGCCTCATCGCCAAGATGGGACGGGGCAACCTGCCGATCGAGCGGTTCATCGGGTCCATCGCCAACCACCCGCAGCGGCGTGTGGCGGGAACGGGCGTGTACCTGTTCCCCGAGCCCGGTGTGACCCCACCGGCGCTTCTCGCCAACTTGCGCCAGAACGGCGTGCTCCACGAGACCATCGTGCTCGTGTCGGTGCAGACCGCCACCACCCCACGCGTTCACCGGGCCGCTCGGGCAACTGTCCACCCGCTCGGCGAGGGGTTCTTCCAGGTGGTGCTCAAGTTCGGCTTCATGGAGCGGGTCGACGTGCCCGGTGCCCTCTCAGGCATTGGAGTCGCTGACTTCGGCTTCGACCCGACGGACGCGGTGTACATCCTGGGCAAGGAGACCATCGTCGTCTCTGGCTCGTGGCGGCGGTTGCCGATGCGGCTCTTTGCCCTCATGCACCGCAACGCCGTCGACGCCGCCCGATACTTCAAGCTCCCGGTGCGGGACGTCCTCGAGGTGGGGATCCAGGTCGAGTTGTAGGCTCAGCCGCATGGAGCACCCTCTGATCAAGGAAGCAGCTCAGCGTCGCCCGGTGGTGCGGGACCTTTTGGCCATGGACACCACCGACTACGAAGCGGTGCGCGAGCTTTGGAAAGCCCATTCCAAGGCTGAGGACGCCAGGGACATCGCCGGCCTCATGGCCACCCTCACCGACGACTGCGTGTACGAGCTGGTGCAGACCGGTCACCGCTGGGAGGGCCACGAAGGCGCCACGAGGTTCTACACCGAGCTGCTCACAGCCTTCCCGGACATCGACTTCTCGCTGACCAACATCTTCGTCGGGCCCCAAGGCGTTTGTGAGGAAGCGGTCGTCGTCGGCACCCATCGCGCCCCCTGGCTCGACATCGAGCCGACCGGCGAGCGGATGGTCTGGCGCAACGTGATCTTCTTTCCCTGGGATCCCGAAGCTCAGCTGTTCACCGGGGAGCGGGTCTACACATTCTTCCCGGCGCTCGAAGGCCCGACCCCGTTCGCCTGAGATCAGCGGCCGGCCGCGTCCAACGCTCGGCCGGTGAGGTAGAGACCAGCGCCCATCGCGGCGGCAACCAAGCCGGCGAGCACAACGAGGACCCGCATCCACGCCGACCCCCGAGCGACACTGGTCCGCGTGGCGGTGATCGCCTCGTTGAAGGCCTCGGCTTGGGTCTGGTAATCAGCGATCACCTCGGCGGCCTCGTCGACCGCGGTCCCGATCTGCTCTACCTGGGAGACCAGGAGCTCGGTCTGGGCACCAAAGCCGCCGAGGTTGGGGATCAGCCCCTCCATGACCGCGGCGTTGGCGCGGAGGGTCTCCGGCAGGGGCTCGAGCTGGCTGTCGAGGGTGCGAAAGGCCTCGTCGAGCGGGACCTGGGGATCGTAAGAAACACCGAAGAAGGCAAGACCGCGCAGGGTCGAGTCGATGACGCCGGAGGCCTCGATCAGAGCGGGCATGGTGTCGCGGACCGCATCGATGGTGTCGGGTAGCTCGGTGCCCACGATCCCGGCAGCCTGGTCGAGAGTCTGTTCCACGAGGTCGGCGGACGCTGCTGCCTGCTCAGCCGCCGTTCCGACGGTCTCCAGGGCGAGCCCGAGTCCGACCAGCGCGTCCGATGCGACGTCGAGGGTCTCGTCGACCGTGACGACCGCGGAGGCCGTGACTTCGACGGACTCGTTGACCCGCTGATAGATATCACCCACGATTAGAAAGGCGATCACGGCGAGGATGACCGACCCGATCACGCCGGCGATGCCGATGACGGCGATCGTCGGTCCCAGGCGTCTCATTGATGTCGGTTGGTGCACCAGGGCCACAGCCTGGCTGATACCCCGGGCATGATGTCGGCGAAACAGAATCGATTGGACTGTTTGTCGACGGACACCGTTGGGTAGCACCAAGACGTGCCCCAACGAGATCTAGGCGTGCGCGCTCGCCAATTGACCAAGCTCTTCGCACCAGATGTCGGTGTCGTCGACCTCGACCTCGACGTCGAGTCTGGGACCATTTTTGGGTTCATCGGCCCGAGCGGGTCGGGCAAGACCACCACCATCCGCCTCCTCACTGGCGTCATCGCCCCTGACTCCGGCGAGATCATGGTGATGGGGAAGCCACCATCCGCTTTCGACCGAGCGGATCGCGCCCGCATCGGCTACATGCCGCAGCTGTCGGTCCTCTACAACAATCTCAGCATCTGGCAGAACATGTCCTTTGCCGCCTCTCTGTACGGGATGCCACGGAGGCAGAGAAGGCGACGGATCGCCGAGGAGCTCGAGAGCGTGGACCTCTCCGACGCCCGCTCCCGCAAGCACGGTGATGCCTCCGGGGGCATGCAGCGCCGGGTCTCGCTCGCCGCCGCACTCGTCCATGATCCTGAGCTGCTCTTCCTGGACGAACCCTCGGCTGGGATCGACCCGTTGCTGCGTCGCCGGATCTGGGACCGGCTCGGAGCTCTCCGCGACGAGGGCCGTACGATTTTCGTCACCACCCAGTACGTCGGTGAGGCCGCCTATTGCGACCGGGTCGGAGTCCTAGCCGGCGGCCGGCTGGTGGCGCTCGACAGCCCCGAGGGCCTCCGCCGCCTGGCGTACGGGGGCGAGCTGTTGGATGTCGTCTTCACCGAGCCGGTGCCCGGCCCGTCCCGCGATGATCTCGTGACGGCGGCGGGGGCGACCAGCAGTGAGAGACTGGGGGCTAGAGGCGTGAGACTGGTGGTGCCCGACGCCGGGAAGGCCTCGCCTGAGGTAGCCGAGTGGGCAGCTGGGAGCGGCCTGACGGTCGAATCGATCGAGCCCTACTCCCCACCGTTCGACGACGTGTTCGTGGAGCTGATGCACCAGGTGGAGGAAGAAGAGAGCCAGGATGCCGAGCCGGCCGGTGTTGTCCGATGATGCGCTCAGCAACCCGGGCGCTGGCATTCCTGCGGAAGGACCTGATGGAGGTGCTCCGACAGCCGCGGATGGTCCTCATGCTTATTGTCGGCCCGTTCTTGATCCTGCTCGCCTTTGGCCTCGGTTACGACGCGTCTCGCCCGACCCTGGACGCGATCCTCGTGATCGACGAGGAGAGCCCGCAGGACAGACAGGAACTGACTGAAGCCCTTGGCGCGGGGATCAACCTCGCCCAAATCACCGCCGACGAGGCAGCCGCACGACGGAGGCTATCGGAAGACCAGGTCGACCTGGTCATCGTCGTGCCACCCGACGCGGCCGATCAGGTCCGGGCAAACGAGCAGGCCACGATCGAGATCTACCACTCCAAGATCGACCCCTTCGAGCGGGAGTTCGTCAGCCTCGCCACCACTTCGGCCGTGGAGGAGCTCAACCGCACCCTCTTGCGCCAGGCCGTGGTCGAGGGACAGCGCGAGTCCGCCGACCTCGAGGAACAGCTGCCGCGCGCGAGGGCGGCGGTGGACGCGATGCTCGCCGCCACCGAACAGGGTCAGGACCCGTCGCCGGCCGACCAGCTCACGTTGCAACAGAGCCTCATCGGGCTGACCACTCTGGCTGGTTACCGGGCGGGAATCCTCTCCGGGATTGGACCGGAGGGCGAGGACTCCGCCGGATGGGAAGCGCTGGGGCGCATCGAAGAGAACTCCGCCACAGCGAGAGATGCTTCGGCGCCCGCAGGCGAACGACGGACTGCTCTGGAAGCGCTGTCGACAGACCTCGAAGTCGTCGAGTCGGAACTCGCCACCTTCCGGGATGTCGACGCGAAGGTTCTGGTGAGCCCTTTCCGAGCCGAGGCCGCCAATGCCAGCGGAGTGGCGGTCGACTTCTCACACTTCTACGTCCCGGGTGTGGTCGCCCTCCTGCTCCAGCATCTGGCGATCACCTTTGCCGGCCTGTCGCTCGTCCGGGAGCGTGTCCGTGGCTCGGTGGAGCTGTTCCGAGTCTCACCGGTGAGTGCCGGCGAGACGCTCGGCGGAAAGTATCTGGCCTACCTGCTGATCTCGGCGTTGGTCGCCTCGGCCCTTGTCGCGGCGGCAGTGTTCGGCTTCGACTTCACCGTGACTGGCCGTTGGCTGTGGTTCGCTGCCGTGGCGGCGCTTGTGATCATGGCATCGCTCGGCCTCGGATTCGTCATCTCCGCCTTGGTGAGGACCGAGACTGAGGCCATCCAGTACGCAATGATGCTCTTGCTGATCTCCATCTTCTTCAGCGGCTTCTTCATCCCTATCGACAGGCTGCTGGCTCCGGTGCAGGTCGTGTCGTGGCTGCTTCCGGCCACCTACGGTATTGAAGCCCTGCAGCAGGTCGCTTTCGAAGGTCGGGCGCCCGACATGATCCTTGTCGGCGGTGCGGCGGCCTACGCGCTGGTGACCCTCATTGCGGCCTGGGCCCTGATGCGGCGCCAGGGGATATCCAACCGTGTGAAGGCGGCGGTGACCGCACCCGCGACCTAGATTCAGCCCATGAACCAGCCGCCTTTCGTCATCGATCCGGAGACTCTCCGTGACCGGCCCGCAGACGAGGCCGAGGCACGGGCGCGGGTTGGAGAGCTCGAAGCCCTGGGGGAGGAAGGCGACGGGGAGAGGGTGGCGCTCCTTCGAATGCTTGGCGAAGTGGACCAGGCGTGCGAACTGGGCTGGCGGGTCCTCGCCCGTGCCGGCGGCCCTCGCGACGCCGAAGCCCTGGCCGTCTCTGGAGTTGTCCCCGTCGACGCGGCGAAGTCGGCTATCCGCCTGGCTCACGCCCTCCATTGGAAGGGCGACTTTTCGACCGCGAATGACCTCTACTCCACCGTGATCCGTTCACTGGCCAACGCCGCCATGGAGGACGACCCAAGGGTTCCGGAGCTAGAGGCCTTCGCTCACCAGCACTTGGGCAAGATGCGGTTCGACGAGGGGAAACTCGATGTCGCCCGATTCCACTTCGAGCACGCACTGGATCTGCGGGAGAGGACCGGAGCTCCGGCCGAACAGATCGAGTCCACCCGCCAGGCCCTGGAGCGGGTCTCTCGACCCAACGCCTGACCCGGCAGGAGCCGCCCACTCCTACGATTCGGGCGATGGCCGACTTCCACTACGAGCCGCTCAGCTACCTCGACGCCTCGTTCCTCGCGCTCGAGAGCCCGACGACTCACATGCACGTCGCCGGGGTCGCCGTCTTCGATGCCACTGCCCTCCAGACTGGTGCCGGCGGTATTGACATCGCCCGGGTCCGCGACCACGTGAAATCGAAGCTCCAGTACATCCCGCGCTACCGCCAGCGGCTGGAGTGGGTTCCCTATGACCGGCGTCCCGTCTGGGTCGATGACGACCGATTCGACTTCGACTATCACGTCCATCACATCTCCCTTCCCCGCCCGGGCTCGGACGCCCAGCTCAAGGAGCTCGCCGGACGCATCATGTCGACCAAGCTCGATCGCGGCCGCCCCCTCTGGGAGCTGTGGGTCGTAGAGGGCCTACAGGAGGATCGCTTCGCACTCATCGCCAAGATCCACCACTGCATGATCGACGGCATCTCGGGCGTCGACCTGACCACGATCCTGCTCAATGTGGTGCCGACCTCGGAGATCGAGGCTATTCCCGAGTGGAAGCCACGAACCGCTCCCACGCCGACCCAGCTGGCCGTCGCCGAAGCCGCCAAGCTGACCCGCCGCACCATCGACCGAATCACTCACCTCGGCGAGAGGATCAAAGAGGGAACCCTTGCCGAGCGCACCAAGGGCAAGTCGGCCGCAGCAATCAGCTCGCTCCGGTCCGGATGGCTGACACCCGCCGGGAGGACACCACTGAACCCCGACCTCGGGCCCAACAGACGATTCAACTGGGTGGACCTCGACCTGGCCGCCATCAAGGAGATCAAGACTGGTCTGGGGGGCTCGGTCAACGATGCCGTCCTCTCCATCACGGCGGGAGCCGTGCGGAGCTTCCTCATCGAGGAGCGGGGCTACGAGCCCGGCGATGAACCGTTCCGCATCATGAACCCCGTCTCCACACGGAGCCGCGACCAGCGCGGGAAGCTGGGCAACCACGTAGCCATGTGGCTGATCGAGCTGCCGATCGGGGATCCCGACCCGGTCGCTCGCCACGAGGTCATCAAGAGCCGGACCGCCGAGCTGAAGCGGGAGAACCATGCTCTCGGCGCAGCGACACTCGTCGAGCTCAGCGCGGGCACACCGTTGACCTTGCTGTCGCTCGCCAATCGGGTGGTGGGACCCATGATGCGGCCGTTCAACATGACCGTGACCAACGTTCCCGGGCCGCAGTTTCCGATGTATCTCCTCGAGGCTCCGATGCTCGCCAACTACCCGATGGTGCCGCTGTGGGCACAGCACGGGGTGGGCATCGCCCTCTTCTCCTACAACGGGAAGCTGAACTGGGGGATCCAGGCGGACTACGACACGCTCCCCGACGCACCGGCCTTCACGCAGCGGATCGTCCGCGCCGCCGACGAGTTGAGACGGCTGGCCAGAGGTTGACCACCGTCGCCGCCCTGATCGGGGCGACCATCATCTCGTTCTCGGCGATCTTCTACACCCTCTCGGGCGCCGATGCGGTCACGGGTGGCTTCTTCCGCGCCGCACTGGCCATTCCGGTGCTGTTCGTGATCTGGTGGGTCCGTCGGGACCAGGACCACCGGCCTCGCCGTGACCGGCTGATCACGTTCGCCGCAGGGATCGCCTTCGCCTTCGACATGTGGGTGTGGCACACGGCGATCGAGTACATCGGTACCGGCCTGGCGACACTTCTGGCCAACACGCAGGTCGTGTTCGTCGCGGTGGCGGCGTGGCTCTTTTTCGGAGACCGCCCGCGCCGGCTGGTGCTGGCGGCCATCCCGGTCGTGCTGTTGGGCGTCTCGCTTGTCGCCGGAATCGGTCAGGGGGACGCTTTCGGGGAGGATCCAGTTCGGGGAACCCTGCTGGCCCTGGCAGCCGCCGTCTTCTACACGATCTTCATCCTCGTTCTTAAGTTCGCCAACACTTCTCGTGCTCCGGCAGCGGGACCGCTACTGGACGTGACCACAGGTGGGGCGTTAACGATCCTGGCCATCGGGTTCCTGGGCCGGGGGATCAACTTCAACCTCACCTGGCCTTCCGCTGGTTGGCTGCTCGCGCTGGCCCTCGGTCCCCAAGTGGTCGCCTGGCTCCTGATTGGGTACGCCCTCCCCCGCCTGCCCGCGTCCGAGACTGCGACCATCGTGTTGCTGCAACCGGCGCTGACGATGGTGTGGGGGACGCTGATCTTCGATGAGAGGCCCTCGACGACCCAGTTGATCGGAGCGGCAGTGGTCATGGCCGGCGTGACTTTGGTTGCCCTCTCCGGCTCCAGGTCGCGCACAGCTCGACAGCCGGTGCCGGAGGCGGTCTAACCCCCGAGGACGATGAGGACGAGACGGCCGGTGGGTCCGTCGACCACTGCCACTCCTGCCCGGTCGAACCGGCCGTCCACCACCACGGCCGCCGCTTCTTCATCGGCGAAGATCCCGTCGAGCGCCGCCAGAGACGTGCTGGCGAGTGCGAGGACGTCGGAGCATTGAGAGAGGAGGGTGTAGGCCTGGGCCTCGGCCACGCAGTCAGAGTCCCGGGCGAGGCGACCCGTCAGATAGGAATCGGCCGCCCTCCGCTCGGCGAACGCGACCAGGGTCTCGCTCGGGGCCAGCAGCGGCACGACCGCACCGGTTCGCCGGCGGTTCAGTTCTGCCAGCGCACCCTCGGCCTCGCCCCGTATCTGCCGGATCTCGTCCGGCGCGGGCGGGGGAAACTCCACGACCTCGCCGTCCCGGGGGACCACCCTCCCGGATCCGAATATCGACTGGATGGAGTGCAAGGTGGCGAGCACGGAGTCGCCGGCGAGACGGTGGAAGACGCGTTGCGGCCAGGCGTCAGGCCCTGCCACAGCCTCCACGACAACCGAGCGGTCGAGCTGTTCGTCCCAGCTCTCCGGTAGTGGGAGAACCCGGGCAACGTTCACGATCACTACCAGCAGGGCCAGCGCCCACAGAAGGGCCAGTACCGATCCTCCGATGCGGTTGAGCATGTTGAGCCCTGGGAGCCTCATGATTCCGGTGAGGACGGTGGCGGCGATGCCGAGAAGGACCCCGAGGAGCAAGAAGAGGGCGATGCCTCCTGCGATTCGGCTGGCTTCCGGCGGCCAACCGAAGCTCCGAGACAGAAAGTCGCCGACGAGGCCACCCAGCCGGAAGGCGAGGAGTGTCCCCAGGAGAAGGCCCACCAGGCCAAGGGCCTCCCGGACCAGCCCGCGCACCCAACCGCGCACGGCCAGCCACGCGAGATAGGCACCGAGGATGACGTCGAGCATTTGCGGACCGAAGCTACTGCCGGCATCACCGTGGGACCCGGATATGTCCCCCACGCGAAGCGGATGGGGGAAGGGGACCCCACGATGTGGGGTTGGGGGTTGGTTCCACCCTCCGAAACCTCTCACGCGTCGGGCCGGACATGACTTGGGAACCGACCCCCACCCCCACGCGAGGCGGGGGGGAAACCCCCACACAAGGGGGGAAATAAAGGTTTTGAGATTAAGACGAT
>CAZGWX010000091.1:0-14143 GCA_964529515.1 uncultured Acidimicrobiaceae bacterium | reverse complement strand
GAAATGCAAGGGCAGCCACCAAGGCCAGGACGAACAGGTCGCGCCAGTCCACGAAAGGATCCGGAGCACCGTCGACGATCGCTCTCAGCAGCGTCACCACCAACGCCCCCCACGCCACCAGGATCCAAGGAGTCAATCCAGCCCTCTTCAAACTCGACACGAGTGAGACTCGTGGCGTCGCCAGCACATATGGCATAACCAACGCCATCGTTCCCGCCAAGAAGAGGTAGTACGTGGGGATGCCAAACAGTTCTTGGTCATACCAGAACCGCCAGCCTCCGCCGGGCAGGTCCTCGCCAATGGCGGTCCAGAGCAGAATGACCAGCACAAAGGCGATGCGCTTCACATAGCCTGACGACCGCTCGCCTCCATCCACCGAGGGGAAGGCTACTTCGCCAACAGTTCCCATAGGATCCGTTTCTGATTTGCAACGCGGTCCTTACCCGCCAAGGAAAGCGGTAAGGTTTCTTCGATCTCGGCGGGCTCTTCTCTCTCCAACTGCGAAACGAGGAACTCTGCCGCTCCGGCAACGCTCCCCCGTGTGCGCTGGTCCAGCTGAGTCATGACACGCCTTCCAGTCGCCCCTCGATTCCGAATTAGTTCGGCGTTGAGGGCGTACCACAACTCATCGACACCCGCCGGACCCACCGTGGCCTCTTCCCAATCGAGAACGATGACCGGGTGACCGCTGACGGCGCGAACATTCCACGGCCCAAAATCTCCATGCACGACTTCGGCACCCAAGCCGGGCCGTAGTAGCTCACGGATTTCTTCGAGGATCATATGACGCTGAAGCGAATCCACTCGGGCGGGCTTGTGAAAGCCGATGGGCATAGGACTATCGACCGTGAAGTGCCAACCGCCCACCGTCCCGTGGGCGAGGAGACGCGGAGTCCAGAAGGTCTGGGGAGAGCCGACGTCCAGCTGCTTTCGAACACCGACAACGAACTCAGACGTCGGATTCACGGTGAACTTGGCGAAACCAACCTGCCTTCCGGATGGGGTCGGAAGGAGGAGATGAAATCGCCTTCGCCGCCGGTCTCCCGGTAGCCCGACCACCCACTTATCCGGAGGGGCCGCCTGTGGCGCGTGTTCTTCCCGCCAAAGCTCCCAGTCGATGCGAGGCAAGTCCGGCGTCTCGGCCTTCTTCGACAGCGCCGTCAGGCCCCATCTGGTTGTCGCCTGGAGGAGCCAAGCGGCCGCCAATCCGCCAAAGGTGCACGCGCCATGCATCGCTACGCCTCCGGCGAGTGGCGGCGCGCCAGTCGGCACGAGAACCCGCCCCCTGCCGGCCAAGGGCGCTCGATAATTGACGTCGCGCACTACCCCATTCTCCCATGGAGCCGACTCGAGGATTTCAAGCCACGCCGTCTCATTAAACTGCGGTTTCCGAGGGAGAGAGACCTTGACCGAGCGGCTTCCACGCATCTCCGTGGTGACACCGTCCTACAACCAGGCGAAGTTCCTTACCGCGACCATGGAATCGATCCACAGTCAGAATTACCCGGATCTCGAGCACATCGTCATCGACGGAGGTTCCACCGACGGAAGCGTCGAGATCATCGAGCGATACGCGGACAAGCTGACATATTGGATCAGTGAGCCTGATAACGGTCAAACCGACGCCATCGCCAAAGGTTTCGACCGGGCTACCGGCGAGATCTTCTGCTGGCTGAACTCCGATGACCTCTTGGAGCCATGGACATTGGCCGAGGTCGCCGAGTACTTCAACAAGAACCCGGAAGTCGAGTTCGTTTACGGGGACTCGCTCTGGATCGACGACGAAGGAACAACCATCAAGCCAAAGCGAGAGCACGGGTTTAGCCATCTGGTCTGGTTCTACGATCACAACTTCCTGCCCCAGCCGTCGTCGTTTTGGAGACGGGGGCTCTACGAGAGAGTCGGAGGCGTTGACCGCTCCTTCGAGAACGCTATGGACGCCGACCTGTGGGCGAGATTCGCCGCGGTCACCCGGCCCCGCCACGTCAGGCGCCCCTGGTCCCGGATGAGATGGTATCCCGAGCAGAAGAACACCGCCCGCCGCGACGTCAGCAAAGAGGAGTTGTCGGCGGTACAGGGGCGCTACATCCCCGACGATCCCCGAGTGGTGCGTTTGGCAAAGCACAGTGCCGCCCGCATCTGGCGCGTCGTGCTCAAACTCGGAAACGGCGGTTACCCCCCTTCAGAACTGGTGCGACACCTCGGCCTCGTCACCGGGCGTGGCTCGTGGGAGCAACAGGAGAAGGCTCGCGCCGCCGGCCGACCCTGAGGCAGATCAGTAGCCCACTTCCCAGAGAGTGAGGCCGTGCGGCGGGGCCACCGTGGCCACCCGGGACCGGTCGCCGGCCTCGATTACCTTCGCCACCTCATCGGCCGGGATGAAGCCCCGACCCACGTCGTAGAGCAGCCCCACAAGTGAGCGGACCATCTGGTGACAGAAGGCGTTGGCCGTGATCCAGTACTGGATCACACCATCCGTCTCCTCGAGCATGGACTCGTCGACACGGCGCACGTTGCTCTTGCCCTCCACGCTGCGGCAGAACGAGGAAAAGTCGTGTTCGCCGAGATATTCCACAGCCGCGGCAGCCATGGCCGCGACGTCCAGGTTCCTGTCAACCTCCCAGGTGAACCCCCGTGTCAGCGGGTCGGCCGCACCGGTTCCAATCCGGTACCGGTAGCGCCTCCACTTCGCAGAGTGCCGCGCGTGGAAGTCGGCGGCGACCTCCCGGAGCGAGCGCACTGAGATCTCGGGCCCGAGGATGCCGTTCAGAGACCTGCGCAGCGCAGATGGGTCGACCTCACCACCGTGGACGAAAGATACGACCTGGGCGCGGGCGTGAACACCGGCGTCGGTGCGTCCGGCCACGCCCGTCTCCCGGACCAACCCGAGCACCGTTTCCAACGCCCGTTCCAGTTCGCCCTGAACGGTGCGCTGCCCCTCCTGTTTGGCGTAGCCGCGGTACCCGGACCCGTCGTAGGCGAAGTCGATCCGGAACACGCCCAAGGTTCAGCCGAAGACCGAATAGGGCACTCGCAACAGGGCACGAGCGAGAGCGGCGAGAGCGAAGCCGATGAGGACGGAAACCGCCGCCTTCCGCAGGTCCAGGTTCGACGCCTCCGTGGTCGCCACCGTCAGGATTCCGAGGTGCCACACGAGGCCGATCCCCCCGAGAATGACACCCCCGATCTCGAGGAGCAGTGGCAGAGGTGCCAGCCCGTGCATGGCGATCATTGTCTGCGGCCGGCCGTGCCCCCCAAAGAGCCGTGTGGCGATGAACCAGGTGGCGAAAGCCAAAATCAGCCAGGCGACGATGAAACCGAGCACAAACTCGAGAAGTCCCCGGATCCCGAAAACGCCCAGCGCCCCGGCGCGCACGAGCATGCCGACGTAGGCCGCCGCGCCGACCAGGGCCACGAGGATGGCCCCGTCTGCCGCGGCGTCATTGTCGAAGAAGGCCTCGGTGTAGGCCCTTCGGTCGAAGATCGTCGCCCGACCGGCCCTGGTGAACATCTTGCCCATCGGGCCAGGGTAGATCTCGACCCGAACCGCAGCGCGAACTCCCCCACGTCGATAACGTCGTCTGGGTGACCTCGCGTTCGGTGCACGGGCGGCCTGAAACGAAGTATGTGGAGACGCGTAACGGCTTCGTCGGTTACCAGGTGTTCGGCCAGGACGCCGGCGACATCGTCTTCGTATCCAATTGGTTGACCAACCTCGACGCCATTTGGGACGAGCCGTCCGCAGCCCGCTACCTCGACCGGCTCGGCACCCTGGGCCGGGTGATCATGGCCGACAAGAGGGGCTCCGGAGTCTCCGATGCGCCGACCCGGGGCTACATCGATCCGGTCGAGGACACGATCGATGACGTCAGCGCCGTGCTCGACACCGTCGGGTCGGATCAGGCGGCCCTCATCGGCGACACCGAAGGCGGAATGGTGGCGTGTGTCCTTGCTGCCGCATTTCCACAGCGATTTCCCACTCTCATCCTCATCAATTCGCTGGCGCGAATGGCCCGCGCCGAGGACTACCCGATCGGAGCTCCGGAGCATGTGATGGCCGGACTCGCCGAGGATTGGAAAGCGAGCTACGGAGTCAACGCCGACACGCTGGCCCTGACCGCACCCTCCGTGGCGAACGATCCCCGATTCAGGGCGTGGTACCCGCGCTATCAGCGCCTCTCCATGTCACCGACTGTCGCCCGCCAGGCACTGCGATGGATTCAGGAGTCTGACGTGAGGGCGGTGCTGCCGTCAATCCAAGCCCAGACGTTGGTCATCCATCGCCGGGATGCGCGGTTTCATCGCTTGCCATTCGGCGAGTATCTGGCGGCCAATATTCCCGGAGCCGAACTGGCGGTGATCGATGGGGCCGACACCCTCCCCTACCACGCCGGGGACCCGACGGAGACACTCGATCACATCGAGCGATGGCTGACCGGGCGTCGGGAGCCGGTGCGCACCAACCGCCTCCTCACGACCGTGCTGATGAGTGACATCGTGGGATCCACCGAGCAGGCATCGAGACTCGGGGACCAGAGTTGGCTCGACCTCCTGGGGGAGCATGACCGCGTCGTGCGCTCGGCGCTCGCCCGGTACGGCGGCTCCGAGCTCGACACCACCGGAGACGGCTTCGTGACGAGCTTCGACAGCCCGAATCGTGCGATCCAATGCGCCCTTGCCATCACGAGCGACCTGAGGCCGCTCGGGCTCGAAGTCCGAATCGGGATCCACACGGGAGAGATCGAGATCCGCGACGAGGGCGTGGGAGGCCTGGCCATGCACATTGCGGCGCGGGTGATGCAGACTTCCGACGGCGGCGTCATGGTGTCCGGAACCGTCAAGGACCTCGTGGTGGGGAGCCGGCTCACCTTCACCGACTGTGGCCGGTTCGATCTTAAAGGGGTTCCCGGATCCTGGGAGCTCTACGAGGTGACCGATGTCACCGTCGGAGCCGCACCCGCCGGATTGAGTGGTCGGGCGCCTTCTCGAGAATGAGGTCGGCCCTTTCCCGCGTGGGGAGAATGTTCTCGGTCAGGTTGACCTCGTTGATCCGCGTCCAGATGGCGAGTGCCACCTCGGTGGCCTCGGCGTCGCTGAGCCCGGAATAGCGCCTGAAGAACGCGTCGGGCTCGCGGAAAGCGGTCTCCTTCAGGGTGAGGAAGCGGCGCACGTACCAGTTGCGGATATCGGCCAGGTCGGCGTCGACAAAGATCGAGAAGTCGAAGTAGTCCGACACGAACGCACCCTCGTCGCCTGCCTGCAGCACATTGAGGCCTTCCACGATGAGGATGTCAGGGCGGCGGAAGACCCGGCGCTCCCCGGTGGTGATGTCGTAGAGGAGGTGCGAATAGACCGGGACCGACAGTTCCTCCTCTCCTGCCTTGGCACTGGAGACGAAGTCGAGCAGAAGCCCCCGGTCGTAGCTCTCCGGAAAGCCCTTCCGCTCCATCAGCCCGCGCTCTTCCAGGACCGCGTTGGGATACAGGAACCCGTCGGTCGTCACCAGCTCCACGGCGGGATGATGGGGCCATCGGGCCAGGAGGGCTTGGAGGACGCGGGCGGTGGTCGACTTGCCCACTGCCACCGAGCCGGCGACCCCGATGACAAAAGGGAGAGGGCGCGGCGGCGTCCCGAGGAACAGGTCGGTGACGACTGCCAACTGTTGCCGGGCTTGGACGTGGAGGTTGAGGAGACGGGACAAGGGCAGATACGCCCGCTCCACCATGTCGATGTCGAGGCCGTCGTTGATCCCGCGCAGGCGGGCAACGTCGTCCTCGGACAGGGTGAGGGGCGTCGAGGCCCGGAGTTGGGACCAGGCATCGAGGTCGAAGTCGAGATAGGCAGGATGGGACATCCGCGCCGGGAGGGTAACGGCAATAATCACTGCCCATGACCGCACCGCAATTCCCGAGCGACCACGGCTACCCGGAGGAGAGCCAGGCCACCACTGCCCTGGTCCTCGGGATACTCGGCGTGATGACCACGATTCTGGCACCCATTGCTTGGTTCATCGCCAATCGTGAGATCGAAGCCATCCACTCGGGGCGACGCAGTCCCGAGGGCCTGCAGCTCGCCTCCACGGCCAGAATCCTCGGAATCGTCGGCACCGTGTTGCTCGGCGTCGGGATCCTCGTCCTGATTCTACTGTGGGGTCTCATCGGGATGACCTTCCTTCGCTGACGCAAAGTCGCGAAAGTCGGCGCATTAGTTGCCGATAACCCCCCACGATGGGCACCTTCAACGCGTCCCTGCGGACCATCGGGGATCGTCGCGGCCGCCCGGCCGGGGTCACGCGCGCCGGGCGCCCGATCAGCAGCCACGTCGGTGACGAGGAACTCGGGTCCTGGACGCTGGACGATGTCGAACTCGAAGAGACCGGCAACACGGCCTATCGCCTCGAGGTAGACGGCGACCGCGTCCTGATCGACTTCGAGGATGCGGCGGGCTTTAGGGAGTTGCTGGCGTCCTCCTCCCGAATGAGAAACCGCGCCAAGGTGCGGGGGGTCAAGGCCAAGGCTTCCAAGGCCGCCGAAGTCAAGGAAAAGAGATCACCGAAACCGGAACGCGCCGTCAAGGAGAAGACACGCCGTCAACCGAAACCTGCGAAAGAGGAGGCGGGCGAGCCCGGCGGTTTTGGGGCCCGAGTCGACCGGGTCCTCACAGCAGCCGAACGCCGGTGGGGTTCCCTCTTGCCGGCCTGGGTCTTCACCAGGGTGACGCTGCTTGCTCTGCTCATTCTTCTGGCCGCCACGATCGTGGTGCCCGGGGTGGTGTCGCTCGCCCTGTTGGTGGCAGGACTGCTCACCGTCCTCTTTGGAGCAGTCGTCTATACCGACAACATGCTGGCGTCGAAGGTGTTGCCGGGTCGGATGACACCGATGCACGTGCTCCTGTTCGGAGTGACGGCCCTGATGCTGGGCGTCCTGCTGGGCGTCATCGCTTAGGGACTTGCCCCCCACGAAGTGGGGAAGGGACCCGCTTGCGAGTAGGGGGTCGGTTCCACACCGCGGGAACTCCTGCGCGTCAGGCCATACTGGACTTGGGAGCTCACCCCCTCCCCCTCGCTGCGCTCGGGGACTCCCCCATGAATGGGGGAGAAGCCCTCTACACGAGTTCGATGAGGGCTTCTTCGGCGCCGTCGCCGCGCCGGGGACCGAGCTTGGTGATCCGGGTGTAACCGCCGGTGCGCTCGGAGTAGCGAGGCGCCACCTCTGAGAATAGATGGTGGACCGCATCCTTGTTGGTGATCGTCTTCAGGACCACGCGGCGGGCGTGGGTATCGCCCTTGCGTGCCTTGGTGATCAGCTTCTCAGCGACCGGCCGCAGTGCGCGCGCCTTGGCGACCGTGGTTACCACCTTGCCGTGCACGAACAAGTCGGACGCGAGGTTGGCTAGCAGCAGTCTCTCGTGCTCGGGAGACCCTCCCAGGCGCGGGCCCTTGCGGGGGCGTGGCATCAGTTGCCACTCCCAGATGGCGAGTCGGCGAGGCTGAGACCGAGGTCGTCGAGCTTGGTGATCACCTCGTCCAGGCTCTTCTGCCCGAAGTTGGTGATGTTGAGCAGGTCGTCCGAGGTGCGCTGCACCAGTTCGCCCACCGTCTTGATCTGAGCTCGCCGCAGGCAGTTGTGGGGACGCTCCGACAGGTCGAGCGCTTCGATCGGGAGGTCGAGGTCCGGCGAGCCGACCGTGTCGGGCACGACGTCGACGAGCTCGAGTCCGCGGCCCTCACCCATGTCGGCGAACAGGTTCATCAGCTCCCCGAGAGTCTTTCCTGAGGACGAGATCGCCTCGGACGGACTGATGGCGCCGTTGGTCTCGACGTCGATCACCAACCGGTCGTAGTTGGTCATCTGGCCGACCTGCGTGTTCTCCACGCGGTAGGCGACCTTGCGCACAGGCGAGAAGATCGAGTCGATCGGGATCACACCGATGGTGTTGATTCCACCCTTGTTCCCTTCGGCGGCTCGGTAGCCGACACCGGGGGCGACGGTGAGCTCCATCTCCAGCCGTGCACCCGAGCTCAACGTGGCGATCGGGGCGTCCAGATTTACGATCTCGACACCCGCCGGGACCTTGAGATCCTTGGCGGTGATGTCGCCGGGGCCCTTGGCAGACAGATAGAGCGTCTGCTCGTCGTACCCGTCCATGCGCACGACGATCCTCTTGATGTTGAGGATGATGTCGACCACATCCTCGGTGACACCTTCGATCGTGGTGAACTCGTGCTCCACGCCTTCGATCTGGATGCGCGTCACCGCGGCACCGGGGATGCGGGACAGAAGGGTGCGCCGCATCGTGTTACCGAGCGTGTATCCGAATCCCGGCTCCAACGGCTCCACGATGAACTTGGAGCGATTGTCGTCGAGGACTTCTTCCTGGATTTGGGGGCGTTGAACGATCAACAACCTGGGTACCTCACTTCGAGTAGAGCTCGACGATCAACTGCTCGTTGATGTCGGTGTCGATCTGGTCGCGTCTGGGATTGGCCAACACTTCAATCCGGCGCTGGTCGGCATCGACTGAGATCCAGTCGGGCACGACGCGGCCCTGGGTGTCAATGGAGTGCTGGATGACGATCAAGTCCCGACTGCGGTCCTTCACGGTGACCGTGTCGCCCGGCTTGACCTGGAAGGACGGGATGTCCACCTTCTTGGCGTTGACCATGAAATGACCGTGGTTGACCAGCTGGCGGGCCTGCTGCCGGGTCGCGGCGAGACCGGAGCGCCAGACGACGTTGTCGAGACGCTGCTCCAGCAGCTGGAGGAGGTGGTCACCCGTGACGCCTTCCCGGCGGTCGGCTTCGTGGTAGTACCGGCGGAACTGCTTCTCGAGAACGCCGTACATGGTGCGCAGCTTCTGCTTCTCGCGGAGCTGGATCAGGTAGTCGCTCTCCCGAATGCGCCCACGGCCGTGCTGGCCGGGGGGATAGGGACGACGATCGACGGGGCAGCGCTTCGACTGGCACAGCGGGGTGCGAGCCCGTCGGCAGGCGCGGTGGCGGGGTCCGGTGTAACGAGCCATCAGCCGCGCTTCCTCTTCTTGGGGCGGCAGCCGTTGTGGGGGAAGGGTGTCACGTCTTTGATCCAGGTGACCTCCATGCCCATGTTCTGCAGGGTGCGCACTGCGGTGTCCCTGCCGGAACCGGTACCGGAGACGATCACGTCGAGCTTGCGGATCCCGTGCTCACCGGCCCGCCGTGCCGCCTCCTCCGCCGCCACCTGGGCGGCGTAGGGCGTGGACTTGCGGGAGCCCTTGAATCCAACCGACCCGCCCGAGGTCCAGGCGACGGTGGCCCCGTTCTGGTCGGTGATATTGATAATGGTGTTGTTGAAGCTCGCCTTGATGTGGGCCTGCCCGTGGGAGATGTTCTTTCGCTCCCGCCGGCGGACCCGCTTGGCGCCTGGTTGTGATTGCTGCTGCTTCGCCATGCTTACTTGGTGACCTTCTTCTTCCCGGCGATGGCCACGCGGCGACCCTTACGGGAACGGGCGTTCGTGTGGGTCCGCTGACCGCGTACGGGAAGACCCCGGCGGTGGCGGACGCCCTGGTAGCTGCCGATCTCGATTTTGCGCTTGATGTTCTGCTGGGTCTCGCGTCGGAGGTCGCCTTCCACCTGGTAGGCGGACTCGATGTAACGACGGATCTTCGCGACCTCGTCGTCGGTCAAACTGCGGACCCGGGTGTTGGGGTCGATCTCTGCCTCGGCGCAAATCCGCTGGGCGCGAGTCAAGCCGATCCCGTAGATGTAGGTCAGGGAGATTTCGAGTCTCTTGTCACGGGGGATGTCGACGCCGGCGATACGTGCCATCAGATCAACCCTGCCGCTGCTTGTGACGGGGGTTGGGGCAGATCACCCAGACGCGACCGTGCCGCCGGATGATCCGGCACTTCTCGCACATCTTCTTGGTGGAAGGACGCACCTTCATCATGCACTCCAAACTGTTCGTGTTTCGGCACGCTGACGCGTGCGATTCCAGGGCAGTTCGCCATGCAACCGGAGCACTCCGTGGTTGCGGGCAGAGGGGCCCTGGTTGACAAGCGTTTCCTTCGGCCACAGAAGGATTCGCAAAGACCACAGAATGATAACTGTGGTCCCGGTGCTACTCAAGTCGACCAATCAGCTGACGACGGCGTCCACAGGGACAGGTTCCCGAGCGGCCGTGAATACCATCGGGCCGTCTGGAGTGATGGCCACAGTGTGCTCGAAATGGGCCGAGAGCGACCCATCGAGGGTCCGCACCGTCCAGCCGTCCGAATCGACCTTGGTGTGACGGATACCGATGTTGAACATTGGTTCGATGCACAGGGCCATGCCCACCCTGAGTTTCATACCCTTGCCCGGCTCCCCGTAGTTGGGCACCTGGGGCTCCTCGTGCATGGCCCGGCCGATGCCGTGGCCGACGTACTCCTCAACGACGCCGTAGCCGGCTCCGTCCCCGACCTCGAAGACCGCCGCGCCGATGTCACCGAGGCGGGCGCCCTTGCGGACCTGACGGATTCCTGCCCACATGCCGTCTTCCGTGGCGTCGATGAGACGCTGGGCTTCGTCGGAGATCTGACCGATACCCATGGTGAAGGCGGCATCGCCGTGGAAGCCCTCGAAGACCGCCCCGGCGTCGACCGAGAGGATGTCACCCTCGCGGAGGCGTTGCTCATCGGGGATGCCGTGGACGATGACGTCGTTGGGAGACAGACAGAGGTTGGCGGGGTAGCCGAGATAACCGAGGAAAGAGGGAGTACAGCCGTGGGCGGCGATGACCTCGGCACCGATGCGGTCGAGCTCGATCAGGCTGACACCGGGTCCGGCGGCTTGCCGGACGGCCTCGTGGACGGCAGCGACGCAGGCCCCGGCTCGGGCCATCTTTTCCAGTTCGCGTCGGCTCTTGATGGTGATCACCGCACAACCTCAAAGATCTGTCCCCCATCGTCAGATGGGGGAAGGGATCCGATTACGGGTAGGGGGTCGGTTCCCAAGTCGCCGAGGCCTTTCGCGGGTGGGACCTCACCCCCCTTCGGGGTACTCCCCCACCAGTGGGCGAAAAGTCCTGAGTGATTGCTCATCGTAAGACCCTCAAGATCCGCTCGGTCACCTCGTCTTGATTGCCAACACCGTCGACCCTCACTGCGATTCCCCTGGAGTCGTAGAGGTCGAGGAGCGGCTGGGTCTGGTCGAGATAGACCTTGAAGCGGTGGCGGATGGTCTCCTCGGTGTCGTCGTTGCGACCCCGCGCCAGGAGACGCTCCACCAGCTCCTCCTCGTCGACCTCGAAGACCACCACTCGATCCAAGCCGTACTCGCCAAGCAGTTCGTCGAGGGCCACGGCCTGCCCGGCGGTGCGGGGAAAGCCGTCGAGGATGAAGCCCGCCTCGGCGTCAGGCTGGGCGATGCGCCCCTCCAGCATCTCCACAGTGATCTCGTCGGGGACGTACTCGCCGGCCCGCATGATCTCGTCGACTCGCCGCCCCAGGTGGGTTCCTTCGGAGACGTGGGCCCGGAACATCTCTCCGGTGGAGACGTGGGGGATGCCAAGCCGCTCCGCCACCCTCTGCGCCTGAGTCCCCTTCCCGGCCCCGGGAGGGCCGATGAACAGAAGCCTCAAACCGTGCTCCCGAGGGTCACGTCAGAATGCCCTCGTAGTTCCGCATCGTCAGCTGCGACTCGATCTGCTTCATCGTCTCCAGGGCGACACCGACCACGATGAGCAGCGACACACCCGAGAAGGCGATCTGGATGTTCCAGATCGCGCCGGCTATCGACGGCAGCACGGCGATCGACGCCAGGAAAATCGAGCCCGGCAGGGTGATCCGATTGAGAATGTGGGACAGGTGGCGCTCGGTCTGGCGGCCGGGACGAACACCGGGGATGAACCCACCCTGACGCTGGATGATCTCAGCCTGCTGCTCCGGGTTGAACTGGATGGCCGTGTAGAAGTAGGTGAAGAACACGATCAGCGCGAACAGGATGAAGATGTACCACCAGGAGACACCGACCTGACCTGTCCCCAGGTTCTCATTGATCCAGCGGAAGATCGACTGCAGCCACGCCGCCTCGAACGGGATGGCCGTCACGATCAGCGCGGGGATGAGGAGGACCGACGTGGCGAAGATGACGGGGATGACGCCCGAGACGTTCACCTTGAGCGGGATGTATGTGGACTGACCGCCCATTACTCGACGGCCACGAACCCTCTTGGCGAACTGCACCGGGATCCGGCGCTGCCCCTGGTCGATGTAGATGATGGCCACGATCATCAACGCGAACACCAGGGTGATGACGATGAACGGGATCGGGCGGCCGATTTCACCGGTCTGGGCCCACACCTGACCGAACATGAACGGGAACTGGCTGATGATCGAGACGAAGATGATCAGCGACATCCCGTTGCCGATGCCCCGCTGGGTGATCAGCTCGCCCAGCCACATGACCATGGCGGTGCCGGCCGTCATCGTGAGGACGATGAGCGCCACCCGACTGGGGGTGTAGTTCGGAATCAGGTCGATGCCGCCGGTGAACTGCCCGGAGTGGAACATGAAGGTGAAGCCCGTGGACTGGATCAGCGCCAGAATCACAGTCAGATAACGCGTCCATTGGGTGATCACCTTGCGCCCGGACTCGCCCTCCTCCTGGAGGGACTTGAGTCTCGGGATCACCACGGTGAGCAGCTGCATGATGATGGACGCGGTGATGTAGGGGATGATCCCCAGCGCAAACACCGAGAACTGCTCCAGCGCACCACCCGAGAAGAGGTTGAGCAGGCCGTAGACACCACCCGCCTGCTGGGTCTCCTGCCACAGTTCGACCGCGTCGAGGTCGATGCCCGGGACCGGGATAGTGGCGCCGAGGCGATAGACCCCGAACATGGCCAGCGTGAACAGGATCTTCGCCCGGAGGTCCGGGATCCTGAACATGTTGCGGTAGATGGCGAGCATTTAGGTACTGGGTACTTGGTACTGGGTACTTGGATTTGTCCCCCGGAGCGAAGCGAGGGGGGAAGGTACCGCTGGCTGACGAAGGAGGCCAGGGGTAGGGGGTCGTCGAACCAGTTGGAGTCCTCGCGGGAGAGACTTCACCCCCTCCCCCCTTCGGGGTACTCCCCCACAAGTGGGGGAGAATTCCTGAGAGGTCAAGAGATCACCTCGGCGGTGCCGCCTGCGGCCTCGATCTTGGACTTGGCCGCGGCTGAGAACTTGTGCGCCTTCACGGTGAGAGCACGGTCGATCTCACCCTCGGCGAGCACCTTGACCCGGCCGCGATGGCGGATCATGCCCCGCTCGCGCAGAGACTCCGGGCTGACCTCGGACCCTGCATCGAACACGGTCAGAGCGCCGACGTTGACCAGCGCGAACTCTTCCTTGTTCGGGTTGCGGAAGCCTTTCAGCTTGGGGAGTCGCATCGCCAGCGGGGTCTGCCCGCCCTCGAACCCGGGGCGCAGCGAGTTGCGAGCCTTGAGGCCCTTGGTCCCGCGGCCGGCGGTCTTGCCCCGGCGCCCAGCCTCACCGCGGCCGACGCGAATGCGGCTCTTCTTCGAGCCTTCGGCCGGCTTCAGGTGGTGAAGCTTCAGTTGTTCTTTCTCTTCACTCATCATTCACCTCTACCAAATGCGCCACCTTGGCCAGCATGCCTCGCAGCACGGGGCCATCGGCCTGCTCCACGGTCTGATTGATCTTGCGCAGGCCCAGGCCACGCACGGTGGCACGTGTCTTCGGCTTCTCCCCGATTAGCGAGCGCCTCAGGGTCACCTTCACGGTCTTGTCGGTCTTGGCCATCGTCTACCTCAGTTCGATTCGGGCTTGGCCCGCAGAGCTTCGGCGGAGTTGTAAGCGGCGAGAAGGCCCGGCGGGACGAAGTCCTCGGCGCGACGGCCCCGCAGCTTGGCGACCTCGTCGGGGCGACGCTGGCTGGTGAGTGCGTCCATGGCGGCCTTGGCGACATTGAGGTGCGTCGGGGAGCCGAGTGACTTCGCCAAGGCGTCACGGATCCCAGCGGCCTCCAGGATCTGGCGGACCGCCCCACCGGCGATGACACCGGTACCGGGCGCGGCAGGCTTGACGAGGACGCGGGAGGCTCCGTGAGCACCCAGGACGTCGTGGACCACCGTGGCTCCGGCCATCGGGATGTCGACCATCTCACGGCGAGCGATCT
>CAZGWX010000090.1:0-2988 GCA_964529515.1 uncultured Acidimicrobiaceae bacterium | reverse complement strand
TGATCGTCTACGGCGGGCGGGGCAAGGCGGCGCGTAACCTCGAGTCCCTGCAGATGATCGTGAAGACCCTGCAGCGACTCGAGAACGACGAGACGCTCCTCGTCCAGTCGGGCAAGCCGGTCGGTGTGTTCCGGACCCACGAATTGGCCCCGCGGGTACTGCTGGCCAACAGCCTCCTCGTTCCCAGGTGGGCCACCTGGGACAAATTCAGCGAGTTGGAGGCCGCAGGTCTCACCATGTACGGGCAGATGACCGCCGGCTCCTGGATCTACATCGGGACCCAGGGGATTCTCCAGGGCACGTACCAAACGTTCCTCGCCATCGCCGAGAAGCGCTTCGGCGGCTCACTGGCCGGCACCATCACCCTCACCGCTGGGCTCGGGGGGATGGGAGGGGCCCAGCCGCTGGCGGTGACCATGAATGGAGGGGTGGCGCTCTGTATCGAAATCGACCCCCACCGGATCCAGCGTCGACTGGAGACCGGGTACCTCGACGAGGTCGCCGATTCCATCGACGCCGCTCTCGAACGCGCACTCGAGGCCAAAGCCAACCGGGAAGCGGTGTCGATCGGCGTCGTGGGCAACGCCGCCGACGTGTTCGGAGAGCTTCTGTCCCGAGGGGCCGAGATCGACATCGTCACCGACCAGACCTCCGCCCACGATCCGCTCTACGGCTACATCCCCTCCGGCTACGAGCTCGACGAGGCAGCCGCACTGCGGGAGGACAACCCCGACACTTACATCAAGGCGGCTGGCGAGTCGATGGCGGCTCACTGTGAGGCCATGGTCGGCTTCGCCGATCGGGGTGCAGAGGTGTTCGACTACGGAAACAACCTGCGAGGCGAGGCCCAGACTGCCGGTTACACCCGGGCATTCGACTACCCCGGGTTCGTCCCCGCTTACATCAGAGAGCTGTTCGCCGAAGGTTCCGGGCCGTTTCGTTGGGTCGCTCTGTCGGGTGATCCGGCGGACATCGCCGCCACCGACCGGGCCTTGCTCGAACTGTTCCCCGACAACGAGCCACTCCGTCGTTGGATCGCGATGGCCTCGGAGAGGGTCCATTTCCAGGGTCTGCCGGCCCGAATCTGCTGGCTCGGGTACGGGGAGCGGCACCTGGCCGGCCTGCGGTTCAACGAGTTGGTCGCATCCGGGGAGGTATCGGCTCCGATCGTGATCGGTCGTGACCATCTCGACTCCGGCTCGGTGGCGTCGCCGTATCGTGAGACCGAGGCCATGGCAGACGGTTCCGACGTGATCGCCGACTGGCCCATCCTCAACGCCATGCTCAACGTGTCGTCCGGTGCGGCCTGGGTCGCCGTGCACCACGGCGGTGGGGTCGGCATGGGAAACTCGATCCACGCCGGTGCCCAGGTGGTGGCCGACGGCACCGAGCAGGGAGCTTTCCGGGTGGAGCGTGTCCTTACCAACGATCCCGGAACCGGCGTCATGCGCCACGCCGATGCCGGATATGAAAAGGCGATCCGGGTGGCCCGAGAGCGGGGAGTGGATCTCCCGATGCAGAACTGAGCGCACCGTGGAGAGTCGTGTGACTCCCCACGGTGCGTGTCGCTCTCAGATGATCAGGATGGTCGCGAAGACGACTGCGACAGCCAGTGCGAGAACCGTCACCAAAGTGGTGACGACCACACGTGCTGTCCAAGCATGGTCGACTCTGAACATCTGACGGGCGAACATTCCCGCCGCGAGTGCGATCAGCACTCCGCCTCCGATGAACATGCCGAGGTACCAGGTCTCGGCGAGTCCGCCGAGGAACCAGGTGGCCGGCACGTAGAACATCCAGGCGCCGAGGGCTGCCGCCAGGATGCCGATCGCCCCGAGGGTCCACTCGGTGATGCGGGTCCTGGGAGGCACCCGTGCGAGGTTTACCGTTTGACGCTCGTGCAGAGTTGTCATGGCATGCACCTCCTTTTGCCGGCCAGCCCATATCTTGGGTGGCCACTCCAATCATCTCCTTGTCCAGCCTGGCGGGATAGAGGATTTCGCCCTTTCCGGTCGGGACCGATGACGTCGTCGCTCTAGCCTGCGCCCATGTCTCGTCAGGTGCCATGTGGCGATCGTTGACGCCTACTGGCCGCGGGCGAATGTCTGGCTGGCCCGGGAGGATCCCGACCCTGCCCTCCTCGTGGTCGGGGTCCCCTCATCGAAGGCTTCGCTGTCGCCTTCGCGGGCCGACATGGCCCCGCTGGTCATGCGGGAGCGTCTGAGCCGCTTCTCCACGTTCCACGGGGAGGCCGGGGTCGACTTCGGGACCTTGCCGGTCCGGGACATGGGCAACTGGGCCCTCTCCGAGTTGGCCATGGACGAGATCCCCGGCGAGGTGCGCCGATTGGCCGGCATCCTTCCACCCTCCACCCTCACGGTGTACCTGGGCGGAGACAACGCCATCACCCGTCCCCTGGTGGCGGCGATGGGCGACCTGGACCGGGTAGGGGTTCTCACTTTCGACGCCCACCACGACGTCCGCTCTCTGGAGCGTGGTCCGACCAACGGGACGCCGATCCGGGGTCTCATCGAAGAGGAGGGTCTGCCCGGCGGCAACGTCGTCCAGATCGGCATCCACTCGTTCGCCAATTCGGCGACTTACCGGGCGTGGTGCGATGAGCAGGGGATCGGCGTGTTCACCATGGCCGACGTCGACCAGCGGGGCATCGATGCAGTGGTCGGTGAGGCCCTAGACCGCCTCGGGCACTGCGACCGTGTGTATGTCGATGTCGACGTCGACGTGCTCGATGCGGCGTTCGCCCCGGGTTGTCCCGGGGCCCGGCCCGGTGGGATGTCGGTGCGCGATCTGTCTCGGGGGGTCTACCGGTGCGCCGCGGGCCCGCGGGTCGTGGCGATGGACTTCGTCGAGGTCGACCCGGAGTCCGACCCGACGCACCGGACCGTTGATGTCATGGCCCATCTCTTCCTCGCCGCCGCCGCCGGCCTGGCCTCGCGTTCCTAACTTCTGCGGCGCAGGTGGTCCCAT
>CAZGWX010000089.1:0-9514 GCA_964529515.1 uncultured Acidimicrobiaceae bacterium | reverse complement strand
GTCGGGCGGCGTGCGCGATCTCGAAGACCTGCGTCGGCTCACCCAACTGGAGGCCAATGGGCACCGTCTCGCCGGCGTCATCGTCGGCCGAGAGGTCACGGTCGGACGCTTCAGCATCGAGGAGGCCAAGGAGGTGCTGTCCGGAGGTGGTCCGATGCGGGCCCCTGGCGGCATCACGGCGGCCCGGACGACAGTCGGCGTCGCGCAGCTCGCCGCGGCTCTCGACTTCTACGCCGACAAGCTCGGCTTCGAGAAGGTCCGGTCCTCCGACGGTTCCGAGGCAGTGGTCGTCCAGGCCTCACCAGGCCAGCAGATCGAGCTGGTCGAGGGCGGTGCCGGCCGTCCGGAGCGTTTGACTTTCCGCGTGACCGACCCCGAGCGCTGGCGCGAGCACTTGGCGCATGTCGGTGTCGACTCGACTCAGGTGGGTGAAGGCATCGAATTGGTGGACCCCGACGGGGTCATCGTCCGGCTCGAGCCGTAGAGCTCAGCTCTCGACGCGCGTGCGGGACTGCTCCCGCATGTACTGCCTCAGATACCAGGGGCCACCGCCGCCGGCGCCCGAGGTGCCGGACGACTTCCAACCGCCGAACGACTGAATATCGGGCCATGCACCCGTGGTCGCCCCAGCAGCCCGGTTGACGTAAGTCGTGCCGGCTTCGATGCGGGAGAACCACTTGTCGATCTCCTCTTCGTCGCCGGAGAACAGCCCGGCGGTGAGCCCGAAGATGGTGTCGTTGGAGCGCTTGATGCCTTCGTCCAGGTCGGACACACTGGTCACTGCGACGACGGGGAGGAACAGCTCCTCCTTCCAGACCCACGAGTCGTCGGGGGCGGTGACCACAGTGGGCTCGACGAACTTGCCGCGTGCGAAGTCGCCGTCGGTGAGGACCGAGCCCCCGTGCAGGACCTCGCCGCCGCTGGAGTTGACCTCGTCGACCGCACGCTGGAAGCGGGCGACGGCGGACTCGTCGACGACCGGTCCCATCCAGTTGTCAAGATCGGTCGGGTCGCCGACCTTGATCTCGGAAGCCCGTTTCACCAGCTTGTCGACGAACTCGTCGTAGACGTCGTCCTCGACGTAGACCCGGGAGGTAGCCGAGCACTTCTGGCCGCTGAGCCCGAAGGCTGCCCGGGCCACGCCCTCGACCGCGGTGTCGATGTCGGCGGAAGCGGTGACCACCACCGGGTTCTTGCCGCCCATCTCGGCGATGACGGGCTTGGGCCGCTGCTCGTTGCCGGTGCGGTAGAGGTCCATCCCGACCTCGTAGGAGCCGGTGAAGGTGACCCCGTCCACCCCGTCGTGGTGGGTGAGGTAGTCGCCGACCACGGTCCCGCGGCCCGACACGACGTGGAGGGCGCCGGCGGGCAGACCCGCCTTGGACATCACGCGGTAGAACTCGAACGCCATCAGGGCGCCGGAGTTGGACGGCTTGAGGACCACGGTGTTTCCCGTGATCAGTGCCCCGATCGATGGCCCCCCTGCGAGCGCCATGGGGAAGTTGAACGGCGACACCACGGCCCACACGCCCCACGGCCGAAGCACCGAGTGGTTGACCTCACGGCCCTGGCTGGAGAGCGGGATGACGAACCCTTCGTGCTCGGTCATCTGGCGGGCGTAGTAGCGGAAGAACTCGACGGTCTCGGCGACGTCGCCCAGCGACTCGAGCCGGTTCTTGCCGATCTCGAACGAGAGCTTGGCGGCGATGTCGTAGATCTGGGACTCCATGACATCGGCGGCGGCGAACATCAGGTCGCGCCGGCGCTCCCACCCCCAGGCCTCCCATTCGGGCTGGAAGGCGCGGGCTGCGGCCACCGCGTCATCGACGTCCGCGGTGGTCCCCTGGGCGTAATGGCCGATGACGATTTCGGAGTCGATCGGGGAGACTTCGGTTTGCATGTCACGGTCGGTGCGGTGCTCGCCGTCGACGATCACGCCGTGGGTCTGGCCCAGGGTCTCCCGGGCCCGGGCCACTGCCGCATCGAAGGCCTCGTTCAATTCGCGGTTGTCCGCGGACATGGTGGCGTAGGTGATCTTCATCTCTCCGACACTAACCCATGGGACGATCGGCCTATGCCGGGATCGTAAGTAACAGGTAGGGGCGTTTTCTGCCGATAAACCCGAATGGGCATCATGTCAGGTTCCCCTCTCGGATCCTGGTCTGCATCGGGCATTCACCAGCAGGTGGTGCGCGTGGGGGCGGCCGTCGGTTGGGCCGCCGCCTTGCTCATTTTCCTCGTCGGAGTGGCCGCAGGCGACGATCTGGTGATGTTGTCGGCCGTGGGGCCGGCGAGTGCTGCGTTGTTCATGACCGCCCAGGCGGTGATGAGGCGCGAGCGGGCCGGCGTCGCGATGTTCGGAGCTTCGGTAATCATTGCGGTCGTCCACACCACCATCGGGGTCTCCGGGGCCGGCACGCCTCTGTCGGTCGCGCTGGTGGTCATCACCGCCCTGGCGGCAATGCTCGTCGACCGTCACCAGGTGCCCGCCGTGGGGCTGCCCGCCGCGGCGCTGCTCGTCCTTCCCCAGGCCTGGGAGCTCGAGACCGTGGTCGCGGTGCAGACGGGTGTCGTCAATGCGGTGGCGTTCGTCGTTGCGGCCGTCGTGTTCATCGCCATTCGCCGCGAGGTCTCCAAGTACAGCGGCCGGTACCGCGCCCTCTTCGACGACTCTCCGGGGGCGGTGCTCGAGGAGGACTGGACCGAAGCCGTGGAGCACCTTCGCTCCGAGTACGACGGAAAACCCGAGCGGATCGAGAGGTTCCTCCTGGCCTACCCATCGGTCCTCCGCGCCGCGGTTGACAAGGCGTTTGTAGTCAGGGCCAACCCTGCCGCCGTGCAACTCCTCGAGGCTCCCTCCGAGGAGGAGCTCTTGGGCTACAGGAACGGCGACCGGGTCAGCGACATCAACCTGGAGGCATGGGCCGCGATCCTCGGAGCGCTCTACCGGGGTGAGAAGACCTTCGGCATCGACATCGCCACCCGCACCCGGAAGGGCAGCTCGATCTGGGTTCAGGTGCGGGGTGCCGACACCGAGCCCTCCCGCCCCGGCTCGACCATCCTCGTCGGGCTGGCGGACGTCACCCACAACCGGGCCCGCTCCGAAGCCATGGCGGAGCTGGTCCGGGCGAAGAATGACTTCATCGCCCAGGTGAGCCACGAGTTGAGGACGCCTCTCACCGCCGTGGTCGGTCTCGCTGCCGAGCTGGAATCGGCCGACGATCTCGAAGCCGACGAGAGGGCGGAGCTGACCGGCCTGATGGCGGCGCAGGCCCGTGAGGTGGCCGGGATCGTCGAAGACCTCCTAGTGGCTGCGAGGACCGAGCTCGGATCGATGACGGTGGAGACCAGGGTCGTCCACCTGGGCGAGGAGGTCGAGGCCTCGGTTCACGGGCTCGGGCTCGAGCTCGCGGGGACCGAAGATGTGTTCCCTCATGTGATCGCCGACCCGGGCCGGGTCCGTCAGATCCTCCGCAACTTGCTCACCAACGCCAACCGGTACGGCGGGCCCAACATCAGGATCCGTGCCGGTGTCACGTCCGGGAAGGCCTGGATCGAAGTTCGTGACGACGGCGACGGCGTTCCCGCCGGACTGGGCGAGGCGATCTTCCAGCCGTACACCGGCTCGGGCAGCCGGCCTGGCGAGTCGGTGGGGATCGGCCTCTCCGTCTCCCGCCAGCTCGCTGAGTTGATGGGTGGCTCCCTCGGCTATGCGCGGGACGGGAGCGAGACAGTGTTCCGGCTGGTGCTCCCGGCAGCCAACGTGTCGTCTGCCCGGGCTCTCGCTTCACAAGCCGCCGACGCCTGAGCTAACTTTTAGCTCCTGGTGTTCGACGGATCCATGCCCATCGTCTATTGGCCGCTGATGCTGGCCGGTGCGTACCTGCTCGGGGCGGTTCCCTTCGCGCAGATCGTGGCGCGCATCCACGGCGTCGACCTACGCAGCGTGGGTAGCGGAAACGTCGGTGCCGGCAACGTCACGGCAACCATCGGAAAGGGCTGGGGCACCACTGCGGCCATCCTCGACGCCCTCAAAGGTTTCCTTCCGGTGTACCTGGCTCGGAAGGTGGGTCTGGGGCCGGGGGCGGCGGGCATGGTCGGCCTGTCGGCCGTCGTCGGCCACAACTGGTCGCTCTTCATGAAGGGTCGCTCGGGGAGGGGCCTCGCCACTTCCGCGGGCACTCGTCTCGCCTTGGACCCCGTGATGCTGGTCTGGACCACCGGGTGGGCCGTGGCCGGCTGGAAGATCGGCGGAGGGCTCGGCGGATTCCTCGGCTGGGGGCTGCTGCCGGTCGTGGCGGTGGCGCTCAACCGTCCGCCCACCGAGAGCCTGTTCCTCGCCCTGCTTGCCATCGTGATCGTCGGCCGGCGCATGCAGGGCAACCATGAGAGCTCGCGCGACTCACAAGCCATGTGGCGACGGGCGATCTTCGACACCGATGACGACGGCCATCTAGCGGACACGGTTGAGGATCCAATAGCCCCGTGAGCCCGAAGCGGGTCCTGATCCTCGCTGTCGTGGCCCTCGTCCTCTACACCGGGGTGGCCATCTGGGTTCTGCAGAACTACGACATGCCCGAAGTGCGGGGCACGACGTGGATCTATCTGAGTCTCGCCCTCCTCGCGTACCTGGGGGCCCTCTGGTTCTACGGGCTCCTCTTCAGGGAGTCGGTGAAGGAGTCGCAGGGGGTGATCCGCCCCTGGTCGGCGTTCAAGGCCGCTCTCGTGGGGGCCGGCGTCGCCCGCTTGATTCCCGCCGGCGGCGCCATCACACCCGTCGCCCTGGCGTGGACTGTCCGGGACGAGACCGACAAGGCGGCCGGCCCGGCCCTGAGGACGGTCATGCTCAACTACGCCGGGCTGCTCATCATGGCCGGTGGCGGTCTGTTGATTGCCCGGCCGAGGGAGGGGACGCAGATCGCCTCGGTGAGCCTCGTGGTCATCGCGCCGTTCGTCCTCATCGTCGGTGTGGCTCTCATGTTCGGGTCGGGAAAGCTCGCCTCGCTCAACAAGTACCTGCCGCGCTTTGCTCGCGAGCGTCTGGCCGGGTCGGTCGTCAACCACGCTCCCGGCCTGCAGTCTCAGGCCTACATTTGGGCGCGCCTGGCGCTGGAGGCGGCCTCACTGTGGCTGGTGCTCGAAGCCTTCGCCCTCGACATCAACGGATTCCAGGTGATGGCGAGCTTCGCCGTGTCCTCGCTGGCGGGCGGACTTCCCGGAACGCCGGGTGGTCTCGGTGTGACCGAGGTGGGGCTGTCACTGATCCTCTCCGCCTACGGCATACCGGGATCGATTACCGCCGTGCCGATCATCATCTTCCGGGTCATCTCCTACTGGATCCCGGCCGCACTCGGCTTCCTCGCCGGCGGCACCACCTTCCTCAAGTCGTCGGCCGCCGAAGAGGCTGCCGAGGCCAGCCGTCCCCTAGGAGGCGGAAAGGCGTAACGGCCCTCACAGGTAGGCTCTGAGACATGAGTGTTGAGTTCAGTCTTTCCAACCAGAACGGCGAGACGGTGACCCATGAGGACTTCGCCGGGCAGAAGTACGTGATGTTCTTCTACCCGAGGGCGATGACACCGGGCTGCACCCTCGAGTCGTGTGACTTCCGCGACTCGTACCAGGAGTTCACCGATGCGGGCTACGCCGTGGTGGGGGTCAGCCCCGACACGCCGGAGCGGAACAAGAAGTTCAAGGAGAAGGAGGGTCTCAACTTCGATCTGCTCTCCGACGAGGACCTGTCTCTCGCCAAGCAGCTTGGCGCCTTCGGCGAGAAGAGCCTCTACGGAAAGATGTTCACCGGTCTGCTCCGGTCCAGCTTCGTCATCGACGAGAACGGCGAGGTCGAGAAGGAGTACCTGAACGTCAAGGCCACCGGCCACGTGGGCCGGGTCAAGGCCGACCTATTCGGCTGAGCCGCCCAGGCGCAGCCCGGACATCTCCTCGAGGGCCCTGACCAGGGCGTGGTTCCCCTCCCCGCCGAGCCCCCGCTCCTGAAGGGCCCGGTAGAGCTGGAACACGAGGGCGACACCCGGCATCGGGGCTCCGTAGTGATCGGCCGCGTTGAGGGCGATGCGGAGGTCCTTCTGCTGAAGGTCGATGGTGAACCCCGGTGACCAGTCACGGGCGATCATCTGGGGACCCCGGTTGGAGAGCATCCACGATCCGGCAGCACCATTCTCCACAGCCGCCAGGGTGATCCCTGGGTCGAGGCCGGCCGCGTCGGCCAGGAGGAGCGCCTCTGAGACTGCGAGAGCATTGAGGACGACGAGCACCTGGTTGACGGCCTTGGCCATTTGCCCCGACCCGGGCCGCTCCCCGACGTGGACGATGCTCTTCGAGTAGGCGTCGATGATCGGTCGCACTTGCTCAAGGGCGTCCGCCGGACCGCCGGCCATCACCGCCAGGGTGCCCCGCTCCGCCCCTTCCGACCCGCCGGACACCGGAGCGTCGACCCACGAGACACCACGCTCGGCGGCACGCGCCGCCATGTCCTCGGTCGCCGTCGGCGAGATCGTGGAGTGGTCGACGACCACGGTCCCTGGCGCCATGTGTGCGACCGCCCCATCCGGCCCGAACATCACTTCCTCGACGTCCGGTGTGTCCGAGACGCAGACGAGGACGACGTCACTGCGCGAGCCGAGATCACCCGGACCGGGGGCGCGTTCGGCGTCGATTCCCTCGTAACGGGAGGGCGTCCGGTTCCACACCACGGGGGAGTGGCCTGCGGCGACGAGGTTGGACACCATGCCTCGCCCCATGATCCCGAGGCCGATGAATCCGAGTTTGGTCATGAGACGGCCACCCTATCGGGCTGCTAAACCCCTCGGCATGGCACATGATCGGCTCGACGACGCACTGGCCGCTGAGACCTCCGCCCTCCGGGAGGCTGGGACCGCGAAAGGGGACGAGGCCGTCATCACGGGCGTGGTGCCCCCCGAAGGCGGTCTGGGAAGGCGATACCTGTTGGCGGGCTCGGACCAGCGGTACTTGCGGATGAACTCCAACAGTTATCTGGGCCTCTCCCATCACCCTGGTGTGTTGGACGCAGAGGCCGGCGCGGCCCACCGCTTTGGTGCAGGGCCGGGAGCGGTCAGGTTCATCTCCGGCACCTATCAATCGCACCAGGACCTGGAACAGCGTCTGGCGTTGTTCCATGGACGTGAGGCGGCGGTGGCCTTCTCGTCTGCATACGCCGCCGTCGTTTCGACTCTCACCTCGCTGATCACACCGGAGACGGCCGTCTTGTCGGACGAGCTCAACCACAACTGCATCATCAACGGCCTCCGCATGACCCGGCCGGCTGCCCGTGACGTGTACCCCCACCTCGACTACGACGCTCTCGACCGTGAGTTGTCCGACCTTGAGGGGAATGCGGATCGGGTGATCGTGGTCACCGACGGGGTGTTCTCGATGCGTGGTGACTTCGCTGACCTGGCACGGCTGTCCGAGATCGTTGCCGGCCACGATCCGGGGTTTGCCCACAACGTGGTGCTGGTCGTGGACGACTCCCACGGCGTAGGCGCCTTCGGGGAGGGAGGCCGCGGAACGGAGGCAGCGACCGGCGGGACTGCCGATGTGCTCGTCGGCACCCTGGGGAAGGCATTCGGGGTCAACGGCGGATATGTCGCAGCGAGCGGCGCCGTGACGGACTACCTCCGAGAGAAGGGCCCGATGTACATCTACTCCAACCCGATCAGCGCGGGCGAGGCGGCGGCGGCGACCATGGCGGTCGACATCGTCGACTCTCCGGAGGGCGACGAGCTGCTCCTCCACCTCGCTGCCATGACCAGCCGGTTCGAGGGCGGCTTGGTGGCCGCCGGCTTCGAGACGATCCCCGGACCCCACCCCGTCGTGCCGTTGATGGTCAGGGACACCGAGCGCACGGGCGCCCTGGTGGCGCATCTGCGGGAGAACGGGATCCTCGCCACGGGGCTCAACTTCCCGGTCGTCCCCAAGGGTGACGAGGAGATCAGGTTCCAGGTCAACGCCGACCACACCGAGGGCGACATCGACTATGCCCTCGAGGTCCTCGCCTCGGCCTGATCACTCCACGACGACGAGGACGGCGCCGGCGTCGACCTGGTCGCCGGGCCGGCAGCGCACCGAGGTGACCGTCCCGTCGTGCGGCGCCCGCAGGCTGTGCTCCATCTTCATGGCCTCCATCACCATGACGACCTGGCCGTCGGAGACCTGGTCGCCTTCCGAGACGGCGACCCTCACGATCTTGCCGGGCATTGGAGCATGAAGCGACCCAGCGGCTTCTTCGAGGCCCGGAACCTCGAACCGTGGTATCTCCTCGAGCCGCGCGCCTCCTTCGGGGCCGTCGACCCAGCGGACTGTGCCGTACCTGGCGACCTGCCACGTGGTCTCCGCTGCGGCGGTGAGGAGGGTCACCGAGCTGGGTGCCTCCTCCACGATGTCCCCTATGAAGTCCTCCACCCGCGTCCCCTGGCGGTCGGTGGTGTAGGCGACGTCCCAGTTCCCGTGTGCGCCCGTGTACGACCTCGTCTGGGGCATCGCCGGCGAGTTCCGCCACCCGGGCCGCAGCGACGCGAGGATGTCCGACGACCGGGCCTCGGCGCGATCGGCCAAGGCGGCCGCCACCGCAGCTTCGTGCTCTTGGGACTCGTCGAGGAGAGGTCGGGAGAGGTCGGCCGGATCGTGACGCTCGAGGAAGCCGGTGTCGGTGTCGCCGGCGAGAAACTCCGGGTGCTCCAGGATGGACACCAAGAGCCGGCGGTTGTTCACGGGTCCATGGATCCGTGCCCGCCGAAGGGCGCCGGCCAGAATGCCTGCCGCCTCGGAGCGGGTGGGGGCGTGAGCGATCACCTTGGAGATCAACGGGTCGTAGTGGACTGAGATGTGGGTCCCTGACTCCACTCCGGAGTCAACCCGCACCGAGTCGTCGAACTCGAAATGTTCCACCGTCCCGGACACCGGGAGGAATTCGTTGGCCGGGTCTTCGGCGTAGAGACGCGCTTCTATGGCATGACCCGCGATCGATGGAACCGCAGGCACATGTCCTCCTCTGGCGATCTCGATCTGGCAGCGGACCAGGTCGAGCCCTGTGATCATCTCGGTGACCGGATGCTCCACCTGGAGCCGGGTGTTCATCTCCAGGAACCAGAACTCGCCACCGTCGACCAGGAACTCCACGGTTCCGGCGCCGACGTATCCAACGGCTTGGGCGGCGGCCACGGCGGCTTCCGACATCCGGGCTCGCAGGTCGGGGTCAACGGCAGGGCTGGGGGCCTCCTCGATGATCTTCTGGTGTCGGCGCTGGATAGAACACTCCCGTTCATGGACGGCGACCACCCGGCCGTGACGGTCGCCCAGCACCTGGATCTCGATGTGGCGGGGACCGGTGAGGTAGGTCTCGAAGAACACGGTGCCGTCACCGAAGGCGGCCTCGGCTTCCCGACCCGCGGCCGCCGCGGCTTCCTCGAGGTCGACCGGGTCGGTCACCACGCGCATTCCCTTGCCCCCTCCACCGGCTGACGCCTTGACCAGCACC
>CAZGWX010000088.1:0-4257 GCA_964529515.1 uncultured Acidimicrobiaceae bacterium | reverse complement strand
TACCAGGAGAAAGCGAAGAGACACCGGGGCAAGGTACTTGGTACTTGGTACTTGGTACTTGGTACTTGGTACTTGGAACTTGGTACTTGGTACTTGGTGCTTGGAACTTGGATTTGTCCCCCGACCGCAGGCCGGGGGTAGGGGGTTGGTTCCACACCGCGGAACCTCCCACACGTCAGCCCGTACCGGACTTCGGAACCGACCCCCTCCCCCTCACTACGTTCGGGTACTCCCCCAACAAGTTGGGGGAGAAGTCCTGGGTTTACGGCAACACACCATCGCGGCGGGCCTGCTCGATGTTGGCCTGGTGCTGTTCGAAGGTCTCGGCGAAGGCGTGACTGCCGTCAAGGTCCTTCAAGACGTAAAACAGGTAGGGGGTGGCGGCGGGTGCGGCGGCCGCCTCGAGCGATGCCCGGCCCGGCGCCGAGATCGGCGTGGGCGGGAAGCCGTCGTTGCGATAGGTGTTGTACGGCGATGCCACTTCACGGTCGAAGCGGGACACGTCCCTCGTCCCGAGGGCATAGAGGACGGTGGCGTCGATCTCGAGGCGCATGGGAAGGGCGAGCCGGTTGTGGAGGACGCTGGACACGACCGGCCGCTCCTCGGGCACGCGGACTTCACTCTCGATGAGTGACGCCAGGATGATGCCCTCGTATTGCGAGTAGCCCTTCTCTTCCCACGCGGTCCAGTCGATTGAGTCGACCCGCTGCTCCATGGTCGACGCCAGCCTCTGCAGCATTGCCTCCGGTTTGGCCGACCGGGCAAACTCGTAGGTGTCCGGGAAGAGAAGGCCCTCCCAGTCGGAGAGAGCGGGCTCTTCGGGCATCTCGCGCAACGAGGTGGTGACCGCGCCGCTGAGGAGGGCGTCGGCGAAGTCCTGGAACTCGTACCCGGTGCGTTCGGCGAGGGCCGAAAGCATCTCCTCGATCCGCAGGCCCTCGACGACGGTGACACGGATCACACTCGCCACCGGCCCGGACACGATGGCCGCGACCACCTCCGCGGGGTCCATCAAGGTGACAAAGTCGTACGTCCCCGCCTTGAGGCGCTGGGCGGCGTCGACGTTGCGCACCGCGAGCTCGAACTCGAGAGCTGATCGCACAACGCCATTGGCGGTGAGAATGGCCCCGATGTCCTGCCCGGAGGAGCCGGCCGGGATCTCCACGGTCACCGGGATCCCGGGCTCGACGTCAATCGGGGCATCGGACGAATCACCGTCGCCAAATGCCCCGGCGACCGTGCGGCCGAGGAAGGAGGCGCCGCCCACGATTACGACGCCAGCCAGCACGATGGAGCCGAATATGAGCAGCCCGCGCAACGCTCTGGTCACGGTTGGCTGGTCGGGGGCTGGTTCGAAGGTCATCGGGGGTCTAGGACGTCGGGCTCGGGTGGGAAGTTCCCGTCCAGATACGTCTGGAGGATGATGGCAGCGGCCACCTTGTCGACGGTGGCACGTCGGTCTCGACGCTTCATACCCGATTCGAGCAGGGCCGACTCCGCCATCTTCGACGTGAAACGCTCGTCGACGTACACCAACTCGACACCGAGGCCGTCCAGTTCCCCTGCCAGAGCGCGCGCTCCGACCGTGGAAGCCGACTCCCCTCCCCCCAGCGGGCTCGGCAGCCCGATGACCACCGTGGAAACTTCGTACTCCTCGATGAGCTCGACCATCCGGTCGTGGAAACGCCCGGGCTCGACCACTTCGAGGGGGCGGGCGGTGATGCCCAGACCGTCCGAGACGGCGAGACCGATCCGCCGGACCCCGTAGTCGACGCCGATGACGCGGCTCACAGGGCGCTCAGGGAACGCGCCGCCTCCTCGCTTATCGCGTCCAGAGCGGCCTCGACCCTGGTCCCGTCAGGACCCCCGGCCTGAGCGAGCTCGGGGTCCCGGGACCCGCCTCCACCCAGAGCAGACGATCCGGACGCCAGCAGGTCGCCGGCGGAGATGCCCCTGGCGATGAGGTCGCCAGTGGCCACGCCCACCAATGCTCCCTTGCCGCTGGAAGTCGATCCGACGACCACCACCGACGGGCCCGTGATCCGCTCACGGACGCCCAGAGCGAGCTGGCGCAGGCTGTTGGGATCGAGTTCACCGGCAAAGGCCACCACGAGCGACGCGTCGCCGATCTCGGTGACCCCGCGTGCGATCTCCTCGGCGAGCGAACCACGACGCTGATCACGGATGGCGTCGAGTTCGGCTTCGAGACCGGTCATACGCTCCAACAGCGCCTCCAGGCGCGAGGGCACCTCGCTCGGGTTGCCGGTCTTGAGCAGCCGGCCCGCCCGGTCGAGGTGGGCCCGCACACCGGCCAGGTGCTCATATGCCGCCATTCCCGTGAGCGCCTCTACCCGCCTCAGATTGGAGCCGATCGAGCTCTCGCCAACGAGTACGAGCGGACCCACCTGGGCCGACGTTGTCGTGTGGGTGCCGCCGCAGAACTCAGTGGAGAAGCTGCCGACCTTGACGACACGGACCATCTCGCCGTACTTGTCCCCGAAGAAGGCAAGTGCGCCCATCTCCTTGGCCTCCTCCTTGGAGGCGACGACGGTGGTGACCCGGTGATTTGCGATCAAACGCTCGTTGATCTCGAGCTCCACCTCGGCGAGCTCCTGAGGAGCGACCTGCGAAAAGTGCGAGAAGTCGAACCTGACCCGCCCGGCGTCGACCAGGGACCCGGCCTGGTTGGCATGGTCGCCCAGTACGTCGCGCAGCGCCCAGTGGAGGACGTGGGTCCCGGTGTGGCTCTTGCGGATCGCCTCCCGCCTGGGGCTGTCGATGACGGCCGTGGCGTCCTGTCCCGGAGCTATGAAACCCCGCTGAACGGTCCCCCGGTGCCCGTGGAGCCCCTGCACGGCGTGCTTCGTGTCCCCGACGAGGACCAAGCCGGTATCGGTCTCGATGATCCCGGTGTCGCCGACCTGTCCGCCGGACTCGCCGTAGAAAGGAGTCCGGTCCAGGAACACCTCGACCATGGCCCCTTCACCGGCCCGGTCGGCCGGTTCTCCGTCGACCAGCATGGCAAGAATGCGGGCGCTGGTCCTCTCCTCCTCGTACCCCCGGAAGTCGGTCAGGCCGAAGGTGTCGATCAGCTCCCGATACTCCATCTCGGACCCCGCCGTGTCGCCACCTCTCCAAGCGGCGCGGGCGCGCTCCCGCTGCGTCTTCATTTCTGCCTCGAATCCTTCGAGGTCGACCTCGACGCCACGCTCCGCCGCGATCTCGCTGGTCAGCTCGATGGGAAATCCGAAGGTGTCGTGAAGACGGAACGCCGTGCTCCCGCTGAGTCGTGCGCTCTCGGCCAGCTCACTGTCGAGCAGCTGGTGACCCGACTCCAGCGTGCGACGAAAACGTTCCTCTTCCCGGGTGACCACGTCGGTGATGTGGGACGCCTTCTGCACCAGTGAGGGGTAGTCGTCGCCCATCACCTCGATCGTGGCCTCGACCAGTGCGGGCATGACCAGGTCCTTGCTGCCGTGCTGCCAGGCGTGACGAACAGCCCGCCTCAGGACGCGGCGGAGGATGTGGCCCCTGCCGTCATTCGATGGCACTACGCCGTCGCCGACCAGGAACGTGACCGTCCGCCCATGATCGGCCAGGATCCGGAGGGAGACATCGCCCCGGTCCGTATCGCCGTACCGAAGGCCCGTCTCCCGCTCCCCGGCGGCCAGGACGTGGGAAGTGGTGTCGATCCGAAACACCGAGTCGACGCCCTGCATGACGGCCGCAATGCGGTCGAGGCCCATGCCGGTGTCGATGCTCTTCGCCGGCAGCTCGCCGATGACGTGGTAGGGCTCGTCCTGGAGGTTCTGCATGAACACGAGGTTCCAGATCTCGACGAACCGCTCTTCGCCGCCGCCGATCGGCCCCCCGTCGTCACCGTGGGCGGCACCCCGATCCCAGAAGATCTCGGAGCTCGGTCCGCAGGGGCCGGGGACACCCATCTGCCAGAAGTTGTCCTTGCCGCCGCGCTGGACCCGGCCCGGCGAGACACCCACCGAGTCGATCCAGATCTCCTCGGCCTCGTCGTCGGTCTCGTAGACGGTGAACCAGAGACGTTCGGGGTCGAGGCCCAGCACCTCGGTGCAGTACTCGTACGACCAGGGGATCGCCATCTCCTTGAAGTAGTCCCCGAAGCTGAAGTTGCCCATCATCTCGAAGAAGGAGAGGTGGCGGGAGGTCGTGCCGATGATGTCGATGTCGATGGTGCGGACACACTTCTGCACCGAGACCGCTCGCTTCCACGGCGGCGTCTCC
>CAZGWX010000087.1:0-17159 GCA_964529515.1 uncultured Acidimicrobiaceae bacterium | reverse complement strand
GACAGATAGCAGCGTTCCTGTCGGAGATTTTCGGCCTTCTGGAATTGATTGCGAATCGATTTCGGGATCGCTGGCCGATTGCCCGACAGTCGTTGGTAGCGTTCGATGCAATCCAACCAACGGCGAAGCTCACTCTCCGATTGCCGCACGTATCGTGGCTCGGCCGCCGCCTGATCGCCCCCGCCGATGTACAGCGAGCTCAGCAACGACGACTGCGCCGCCCAATTGCGTAGCCCCTCATGTCCGGAGATTTCGATCGCCGGGAGCACGAGACCTGACTGGTCACATCCGGAGCGGGTGAAGCAAAGGAAGCCCTCCATGATCGACCACCCGAAATTCTGACCCGGTTCCAGTGGCGCCACCGACACCTCCTCCCACTGGTTCTGACCCACGTCGGCGATGTAGATCAGCCCCTCGTCGATCCAGAAACGCCATGGATTGCGCAGCCCCATGGCGTAGAGCTCGGGAGCGGAGCCCCCGTCGATGTCGATGGCCACCAGTCCCCCCAGCAGGGTGTCGGGGTCTTGACCGTTCCCGAACTGGTCGTTGGCCCCGCCGCCGTCGCCCAGTCCCAGGAGCAGTGCTCCTTCGGGGGTGAAGGCCAGCATGCCTCCGTTGTGATTGCCGGCCGGCTGGGCGTGCTCGAAGACGATGCGCTCGCTGTCCGGGTCGGCTTGCCGGTCGGACACGAGGCTGAACTCCGAGACGATCGTCCTTCCCCCGTCCCGTGACGAGTAGTGGACGAAGGCCCGGGCTCGGTCGGTCGGGTGCAATTCCATCGCCAGCAGCCCCTGCTCCCCGCTGTCGCGGACCCGCGAGGAGATGTCGAGGACCTCAGTGGTCTCGCCGGTGACGGGATCCATGGCGACGATGACGCCCCTCTTGAGAACCACATAGACGAAGTCGTCGCCGGGTCGGGAGACGATCTGGACCGGGAAAGGCAGTTCGGCGATAGGTTCGTAAGCCAGCGACGCCAACTCGGGGAGAGTTGTAGTGGTGGTCGGGCCCGGTGTCGTGGTCGATCCCCCGGGCACTGCGGTCGTGGTGGTGGTGGTCGTCGACACGGCGGTGCTCGTGGTCGACGAGTCCTCCGACTCGGAAGGGCTGCAGGCAGCGAGAAGGAGCGCGACGGCCAGCAGGCCCCTGACGACGAGTGGTGTCATTCGGCCAGCGTACGTATAGGTTGGCCTTAGTGGCCCGACTCCTGTTCGCATCTATCGTCGTGCTCGCTCTGGCCTCCTGTGCCTCGGCGCAGTCCGACCCCGAGCCCACCAATCCCTCGGGCGGTGAGACAGTGGTGGTCGAGTTCGTCGCCGACGGGGACACTTTCCGGACGGCCGACGGCTTCACCCTCCGACTCGACGGCATCAATGCGCCCGAGAGCGACGAGTGCTTCTACACCGAGGCCGCCGATACGCTGAAGGGGCTCATCGAGAACTCTGCAGTCGAAGTCGCCGCCGCCGGCACCGACCAGTTCGACAGGACCCTCGCCCAGGTGTTCGCCGGCAGCGAGTGGGTCAACCTCCGCATGGTGGCCGGGGGCATGGCGCTCGCCACCACGCCGAGCGAGGACGAGAGCGACGACCTCGTCGAAGCCGAGGGTCAGGCCTTCGCGGACCGTGTCGGCCTGTGGGCGGCGGATGCCTGCGGTGCCGACGCTCCTCTCCCGGCCGTTGCCTTCGATCCCGATAGCAGCGAGGTCGATCCCCCCGGACCTGATGAGGACGACCTGTCCGCGGAGACAGTGGTCGTCGTCAACCGCGGTGAGTTGGAGGTGGACCTGTCGGGATGGTCGATCCGCGACGAGTCGTCGCGCCACCGCTATTGGTTCAAAAACGGGATAGCTCTTCGGCCTGGCGCCGCCATCGTGGTGACCAGCGCCGACGCTGGTTGGGACCCGGGTTCGAGCCCGGTGTGGAACAACGGAGGTGATCTCGCCCTCCTCATCGACCCATCGGGACGAGTCGTCGACCGTCACCGGTACTGAGGTCCGGTCCCGTCCATTAGGCTCCGGTAACCCTGAGAAAGGACCGGGACGATGGGCTTCATGGACAGCCTGAAGAAGATGTTCGGAACGGCCAAGGAGACAGCCAGCGAGGCCGCCGAGAAGGCCGCCCCGTATGTCGAGAAGGCCAAGGACGCCGCAGCCGACATGGCCGAGAAGGCAGCTCCCTACGTGGAGAAGGCCAAGGACGCCGCAGCTGAGATGGCGGACAAGGTGAAGGACCGGGTCGCAGCAGCTGGTGACGCAGCAGGCGACGCGGCCGAAGCCGCCAAGGACGCCACAGGTGACGCAACCGAGGCCGTCAAGGAAGCGGCCAGTGACGCCACGGACGCGGTCAAGGATGCTGCCGGGGACGCCACGGACGCGGTCAAGGACGCCGCCTCCGACGCCACCGAAGGGTGAGCGCGAACTGACCGACAGGGTCTCAGCCCGCCTTGCCGGCCTGCCCGGCTCAGCGACGCTCGCCATGAGCGCCCGCGCCCGCGCCCTGCGCGAGGCGGGTCGGAACGTCATCTCCTTCGCTGCCGGCGAGCCTGACTTCCCCACGCCCGAGCACATCCTGGCTGCTGCCTCGCGGGCCGTCCATGACCCCGCGAATCACCGGTACACGCAGAACAGCGGCCTCCCCGCCCTCCGGGCGGCGATTGCCGAGAACACCCTTCGCTTCTCGGGGATCGAGGTCGACCCGACCCAGGTCATCGTCACCAACGGCGCCAAGCAAGCGATCTTCGACATTTGCGCCGCATTGTTCGACCCGGGGGACGAGGTCCTGGTCCCGGCCCCCTACTGGGTGACCTATCCCGCGGCCGTGAGCCTCACCGGAGCCACACCCGTGCCGGTAGCGACCAGTGCCGAGACGGAATTCAAGGTGTCACCCGGCGAACTCACGGCGGTCGTGAGGCCGGCCACCAAGGGTCTGATCCTGGTCTCGCCCTCCAACCCGACGGGATCGGTGTACTCACCCGAAGAGCTGGCCGCGATCGCGTCATGGGCAGCCGACAACGACGTGTGGATCCTCTCCGACGAGATCTACCAGCGCCTCGCCTACTCGTACGACGAAGCGGCACCGTCCGTGGCACCCGCCGCCGACACCGACCGCCTCGTCCTCATCAACGGAGTGGCGAAGAGCTACGCCATGACCGGTTGGAGGGTGGGCTGGGCGATCGGACCGACAGATGTCATCGAGGCCGCCGAGCGATTCCAGTCCCACGCCACCGGGAACGTGTCCAACGTGTCCCAACAGGCCGCGATCGCTGCCCTGACCGGGGCACAGGACACAGTGAGCACGATGAGCGACGCCTTCGATCGTCGGCGCCGCCTCATGTACGGGCTGGTGTCGGAGCTGTCAGGCGTCTCATGCCACGAGCCCGAAGGCGCGTTCTACGTGTTCCCCGACGTCACCGGGGTCCTTGGCGGCCGGTTCGCCAGCGCCGATGACCTGGCAATGGCCATCCTCGACGAGGCCGGCGTGGCCACCGTCGCGGGCGAGTCCTTCGGAGCGCCCGGATATCTGCGGCTTTCGTACGCCCTCGGCGAAGCCGACATCGAACGCGGCATGGAGGCGATCGCCCGGCTCCTCGAATCGGCCTGAATTCGAGGCCTTCCGGGGCCGGGTTTACACTCGATGGCGATGGACCGACGGATACAGGCGAGAGCCATGGTCCTGGTCGAGCCCCGGCACTTCGCCGACACGTCGATTGAAGTGGGGCCGACCGAAGAGGGCGGCTGGCTCGCCATCGAAGCGACAGGGATCTCAGGGGCCGACGTCCAGATCTGGAAGGGCGAGGCACGCGATGTGACCTACCCGCTCGTGCCCGGCCACCAGATCGTGGGGCGGGTTGCCGTGAAGGGACCGACCATCCCCTATCCGGTGGGCACCAGGGTCGTGGTCGAGCCCCGGATCCGCTGCGGTGTCTGTCGTCGATGCGCCCTCAACCTCTCCACCTGCGCCGGCCGCAAGCCGTACAACTCGTACGGTGTGATCCCGTCGCTGGAGCCGCCCGGGCTCTGGGGCGGCTTGGCCGAGTACCTCTTCCTCGATCCGAACGCCCGGCTTCACCCGGTGACGGACGACGTCCCCGCCGAAGTCGCCACCTTCGTCCACCCCCTCGCGTCCGGTTATACCTGGGCCGTCGAACTGCCCGCCCTGCAGCCTGACGAGCATGTCCTCATCCTGGGCCCGGGACCGCGCGGCCTGGCGTGTCTCATCGCGGCGAAGGCCGCCGGGGCGAAATGGGTGGGCATCACCGGCCTTTCCCATGACAAGGACCGGCTCGAGCTGGCGAAGTCGCTGGGCGCCGACATGGCGATCGACGCCGAGACCGAGGACGTCGCCGGCGAGATCGCATCCACGCTCGGGCGGCGCCCGGACGTGGTCGTCGACGTCACCTCGGACGACCCCGAAGCACTCTTCACCGCCCTCGATCTGGTGCGCACCGGTGGCCGTGTCATCCTCGCCTCCACCAAGGGCAACCGCGCCCTGCACTTCCTCTCCGACGTGATCGTCGCCAAGCAGCTCACCCTCAAGGGGGCCTCCGGATCGTCCGTGGTCGGCTATCAGTGGGCGACGGCCCAGGTGGCTTCGGACCCGCGGATCGACGACCTCGTCTCCCATCAGTTCCCGCTCAGTGAGGCGCCGCGCGCCCTGCAAGCTGCCGCCGGTCTCCTGGGTCGCGAGGAGCTGATATCAGTGGCCGTCACCTTCTGAGGCCGCAGTGACCGGCGGACGGCGTTCCGTCTGGTCGTGGGTCGTCTACGACCTGGCCAATACCATCTTCGCCCTCGGCGTCGTCGGCCTCTATCTGCCCGACTGGCTCCTGGACGTGGGCCGACCGGACCGGGATCTCGCCTTAGTCCAAGTGGCGGCCGCGGTCGTGGTCATCTTCCTGGCACCATGGGCGGGCGCCAGGACGGATGCAACCGGGAGCCGCCTCCCGGCCCTCAGGCTCACCACGCTGGTCGCCGTTGCCGCCACCTTCTTCCTCGCCGCCGGGCCCGAGGTCCTCACACTCGTGCTGCTCTGGCTGGCGATCGTGGCTGTCAACACCGGCTCGGTCGTCTACGACGCCCTGCTCGTCGAGGTGAGCACGCCCAGAACCAGGGGATGGGTGTCCGGGTTGGGTGTGGGTGTCGGTTACCTGGGCTCGTTCGTGGGCCTGGGCATCGGCCTCGTCGTCTTCGATGTCTTCGGGTGGGGGTACGCGGGCACGTTCCGCGTCATGGCCGTGGCCTTCCTGCTCTTCGCACTGCCCGCCTTCTTTCTCATCACCGAGACCCCGCTTGCCAGCCCTTCACGCAAGCCGGGCCTCAGGCAGGTGGTCCGTCGGGTGATAACCGCCTGGGCCACCGCGAGGAAGTACGACGGCGTGGTTCGCTTTCTCGCCGGCCGCTTCCTCTACACAGACGCCATCAACACACTCCTGGCCGGCTTCCTGTCCATCTACGTCATCGACGAGCTCGGGATGAGCCGGACCGACGTCACCGTGATCCTCGGGACCGCGATCGCAGCGGCGGTGATCGGCGCTCTCGGGGCCGCGCGCGTCCTCGACCGCATCTCCCCGGTCCGCCTCCTCCGGGCCGTCCTCGTGGTGTGGACGGTCGGTCTGGCAGCAGTGGTGGCGGCCGGGGTCACCGGCGTCACGGAGCTCGCCTGGGTCCTCGGCCCCGTGGGGGGCGTCGCCCTGGGCGCCACCTGGAGCGCCGACCGGGTAGTCATGATCCGCATCTCTCCCCCCCGGTATCTCGGGGAGTTCTACGGCCTCTACGCCACGGTGGGTCGGTTCGCCACCATCGTCGGCCCGCTCGCGTGGGCCCTGGTGGTCGATGTGGCGGGGTGGGGCCGCAATGCAGCAATGGGCGTTCTGGCGGGCTTCGTCGCCCTGGCCTGGCTCATCCTCGGAAAGGTGAACGACTCCCCGCGCCAGTGGGCGCCGGAGGATGAGCTCGGTTTCAGTGGAAGCCCGGGCGTGCCCCGAACATGAGGTGCTGCTCCACGGCGTAGGGAATGGGGAGCCCGTCGAGGTTGTCCGGCCCGCGCACCAGCCGCCGCCCGATCTCGGCGAACCATGTGTCGTTGGCAAAGGGCCACGGCCACGCTCGGATGCCCACTCGCGCACCAACGACTGCCCCAACGAACGCCGCCAGGTTGCTGCCGCCCACCCGTGCCGCCTGTTCGATCGCGTGATGGGACCTCTCCGTGAGGGGGGCCGCGAGCAGGAGACCGGCCAGGACGGCGTCGACGGGGTCGGAGGCGTTGCCTCCGGCCAGATTTAGGGCCTCCTCGCCGTCGGATACGCCGACGTGGCCGGCCAGAAGCTGGAGCTCGCGGCCGAGGCTCCCCAGCCGGCCGGTGTTGAAGCCGGGATCGAGCTTCCCGAGCGCCGGCACCACCGCCTCGGCAACACCGGCGACCAGGTCGCGGCCGGACTGGGCGAAACAGGCTGCCGCCGCCCCCGCGGCAGATATGAGGGCGGCTGCCACCGATGAGGGATCACGCTGGAAGACGTGGGTGAGAGCGATTGTCTCCCGGATCAGCGCGTCCGGATCACGCCGGAAGGCGACTCCCGCCACCGCCGCGCGAGCGAGACCATCGATACCCGGGGCGGGATCGGCGTCGTAGTCGCCGCGAGCAGCCCGGTCGAGCCAGGCCCGGAAGGCCGTGGTCTCGGCCCGGTACACAGGTTCCTCGTCCTGAGACCCGTCCAGCTCACCGATGGAGGACCGCAGGCTGTCGGCATCGATTCGCCGGTGCTCGATGATCTCGTAGGCGATGATCGTGGCCTGCTCGGTGATCGCGGAGTAGCCCATCTCCCACGCGCCCCCGGCAGTGTCCCCCGCCGCGAGACCCAGCATCGCCCCGTCGCCCTCGCCCGAAACGAGGCTGAACAGGGGAGCCTGGGGATGCGCCTCTTCGACGATCTCTACCGGTTCCTCCACGGTTGATCAGGGTACCCCGGTACCCTCGACGTCCGTGGCTCGCATCGCCGTAATCGCCACTCCGGTGGCCTCCCAGTTCACCGGTGGCGCCCACCGAGACGTGATGTCTGTCCTATCGGCCACGCACGACACCGAAGCTCTCTGGCCGTCATCAGCGACCGAGGCAGCGCAGATGGCCTCAGCAGCGGCCGCGGAGGGCCACGAGGTGATCGTGGCGATGGGCGGAGACGGAATGGTCCACCACGTCGCCCAGGGTGTGGTCGGCTCCCAGGCGGCCCTCGGGATCATCCCCGCCGGTACCACGAACGTCGTTGCCCGGCTGCTGAAGGTCCCCTCCCGCCCGGTCAAAGCGGCACGGCTCATCGCCTCCACGCCGCTCCCCCGCGCCGTCGGCGTGGCCAGCATCACAGTTGCCCATGGTGCCACCGAAACGGCCCATCACGCCCTCTTCGCCTGCGGGATCGGCCTGGACGCCGAGGTCGTGGCCCGTGCCGACCAGGAGCCCTACCGCAAGTACAGGTTCGGCTCGGTGCACTACCTGCGCACGGCGTTGGGAGTGGCTCTGGGCGGCTTCGCCAGCCGCAAGCCGCATGTCAGGGTCTCCTCCGGTCATCAAGAGGTGATGGCATCGACCGCTCTGCTCCAGTTCCGCGAGGTCTACACGTATTTCGGCCCCGTGCCGATCCGCCTGGCCGATACCCGCCCGGACCCCATGACCGTGCTCACCCTCGACCGCCTCCGGCGCAGCCGGGTCCCCCAAGTTGGCTTCGACGCACTGTTCGGACGCGACCTCGGGAAGGTCAAGGGAGCAACGGTTTGGGAGGGTGTCGATGAGGTGAGACTCGAAGCCGACCCGCCGATGGCAATTCAGGCCGACGGCGAGAGCCTCGGCATCACCGCGAGCGCAACCATTCGCTGGGCCCCCGATGCGTTGCTCGTATTGGCCGGCGAGGGCTTCACCCCCTAGCGACCACCCTTGCTCAGGTTCGAGGCGACGGCGATCTGCCCGTTGGGCACGTAGTGGACCACCCCGTCGTCGTCGCGCAAGACGGTCACGCGCAGCTGGACATCCTGCACGGTGCCAGTGGTGGCCACCAGGGTGACCCGATCACCCACCGAGTATTGGTCCTCGGAGAGGATCACGATCCCGGCGATGAGGTCACGGACGAGGTTCTGGGCACCGAACCCGACACCCGCACCCACGGCTGCGCCCACGGCGACGAACGGCGTCAGGCTCAGGCCCCAGATGTGGAAGAGCTCGAGAGCGGCCACCAGCACGATGACGATATTGACCACACGCTTCATCACCAGCCACCAGGTGGTAGCCCGGGGGGCGTTGCGCGGGTTCTTCCCCCGGATCCGGTTGATGAAGCGCGCACCCAGGCGGGACAGGAGGAAGCTGGCCAGCAAGGCTAGGGCCACCACCACCGCCGATCTGATCACCGGCGCCAGCCAGGGGTTGTCGGCCAGTGTGTCGAACGGATCGATCATGACCGGCGAGGTTAACCATCGGCATTACCGCGACTCCGGGAGGCGATCGGTCAGCCGCTAGTCCGGGACGCTGATTCACTCCTCACCAGGAGATCGAGGCGGGCAGCCCCGACCGCCAATTCGGCCACCACTGCGAGCGCCCGGGCCCGGGCCGTCATGGCCGCGGTAACGGGTGCCAGCATCAGTTCGACCTCCCGCCTCGCGGACGCCCCCCTTGTGGGGTCCTCGGGCTGGGCGCGACTCCACCGGAACTGCCGCGGAGGCGGTGCCAGCGCCGCGATGGCAGCGTCCACCCTGGCCGGGATCGACACCGAGACTGCCTGGATCTCCTGCCCGAGCTCGCCCCCAACGCGAGATGCAACGTCGTCACAGAACCCGCCCAGAACCTCGGTCGCGCCCTGCCGGTCTCCCGAGGCGACCATCTGTCCCGCCTCGTCGACGACAGGTGTGAGCAGGTCCCGATAGCCCAGCGGTTTTCCCACGATGCGCTCCAAGTCGACAGCGGCCCTCCCGAAATCGGACACCAGCTTTCCGTAGAGCGTCTCCCGACGCGCACCGAGGCCGTCGAGGACCGCGATCACCTCGTCGACACCGCGCGGAGGCAGGTCGGGCGGGACCGCGGTCGCCACGATGATCGGATCGGAGATCCCGTCTTCGACGAGGGCAACCCGAAAGTCGGCCGCCACTGCCTCGGCGTCGGCGGCTGACAACCGGTCGACCTGGTTGAGGACGAACACGAACTGGCGGGCATAGCCGGCGAGAGGCCTGAGGTATCGCATGTGCAGAGCGGCGTCCCGGTACTTCTCCGGGTCGACCACCCAGATCGCCACGTCGATGCGGGGCAGCACGACCTCGACCCGGTGGCGATTCTCCAGCACCACCGAGTCGGTGTCGGGGAGATCGATGAGGCAGAGGGTAGGGGCGGTATGGAGCACCCGTGTGGTGACGCCCATGGTGTCGAGGTAGTCGTCGAACGCCCGGGGCAGCCGGTCGGGGACCGCCGCCACCGGCTCGGCCGTGGTGGGCCTGAGCTCTCCCACCGGCGTGGCCTCGTAGCCGACGATGGCGTTGAACAGGCTCGACTTCCCGGAGCCGGTCCCGCCAACCAACGCCGCGACGATGACGTCGTCGGGATAGTCGAGACGAGTCCGGGCGTCATCGATCAGGTGCGCGGTGGGTTCGAGGCCGGACTCGCCGGCTACGACCCGCACGGCGGACAGGGCGAGGTCTGCCGTGTCTGCAAGCCCGGTCAGGGCCTCATGCATCGGCGAAGTCGTGAGCTGCCGCGACGTCGGCGGCGAGGGAGCGCAGGTCTCCCGGGTCGGGGTTGCCGGCCATCGCCCGCCACCCCTCGATGAGGAGGCTGCCAAAGTGCTGCCACACCACTTCGAGGCGGCCTTCGAGATCACGTATGGCCTGGGCCACCTGTTCCTCGGCCCTCGGGTCGGCGGGGCCACCGTGGAGAACGGCTGATATGAGTGCCTCGGGGCCGGGCTCCCCGGCCGCCTCTGCCACCCGACGCGTGAAGCGGGCCCAGGAGTCGACGACCCCACCGATCATGGCCGGTGCGCGGGATGCGAGCAACGAGAGCCCTGGCCCGTGAGAGAGGACCGCCGCGCCGTGGCCGGCCAAATCCGACCGCAGCCGGCTCTCGAGCTCGGCAGCGAGGCCTTCTTGGACCCGCTCCATCCAGGCGCCCTCCTCTTCGCCGTCGACCAGCCGGGCCAGCCAGCTTCGCCTCCCAGGAGGGTTCGCAGCCCAGGATCGGCCTGGGTCGGGCGTGATGGCCGGAGGTTGGGACATGCCCTTGGTGATCGACCGGCCCACTTCGTCGAGTCCGGCCCGCAGACTCTCCAACCGGTCGGCGAGAACGGCCGCCTGACGGGTGGTCCCGTTGAGCACCCTGGCCAAGACCTCGGCCTGATGCGAGCGCTGGGCCTTGGCCACCTTGAACAACCGGCGCTTCAACTCCCGCACCGCGGGTCCGGGAACCTTCTGCGCTCCCGGTTCCAGATGGTGTTCGGGAACCCGCACCGGCGCCTGATCGAGACCCGCCTCGCTGAGGCGGCCGCCGTAATCGGTGACGATGGCCGCTGCACCCGGGCCGAGACGGTTGACGACGGGGATCACCGTGGCACCGCGTGACATCGCCCGGCGCAGGACTTCCCAGGGCGCGGTGTCGGCATAGCGGCTGGCCGACACGACGAACACCACGATGTCGGCGCGGTCGATGAACGACTCGGCGATGGCGCGGTGCTCGGTGGAGGTCGAATCGATGTCCGGCGTGTCGACGAAGGTCATGTGATCGAGGATCGGCGCTCCGCCAACCACCATCTCGGCCTTCGCGTGGGCCGCGACGCGCTCGGCGGCTCCGGCCGTGCCGGCGAGGACCAGCGGCTTGGATGTGGTCGGTCGCACGGCCCCGGCAACGGCCAGGTCGAGGCCGGCCATCGCGTTGACGAGGGTGGACTTGCCGGCGCCAGTGGGCCCGGCGAACACCACGAGCAGCGGCGAGTCGGGGTGGGAGGTGCGTGGGATCAGATAGTTGCGAATGGTGCCGACGAGGCGATCCCTCGCCTCGACGGTGGTCGTGTCGCCAATCACCTCCGCGCCGCGCAGGTCGATCTCCTCCATGGCGTCGGCGAGAAGCGCCAGTCGCTCCGAGAGGTCGTTATTGCGCACGGTGAGATTCTGGCACGCTGCGTGACCTCAGCCGGTCCATCCCCCGGCGGGCTGATCGAACCACACGTGGACCTGACCGGTGCCGGTGGCATTCTCGTAGTCGGAGAAGAGCTCTCCGCGGGCGACACAGTTGGCGCCGCCAATCGAGCCCAGCATCATCAGGTAGTGCCCGAACGCCCCTTCGGGGTTGACTTCCATGTAGTCGTCCATGGTCTCCACTATGCGCCGGTGGTCGCCCTGGCGCATCCACTCCAAGCGTTCTTCGTCGGCAGCCCTGGCCTCTGGGCTGAAGATGTGGACCGGGTCGGACGCCTCGTGTTTGGGGAGCTGCTTCAAGGGCCAGAACGTGTGACTCATGCCGCCTGACGCCAGGACGACGACGCGGCGATCGAGTCGCTTCACCGCCTCGGCGATCGCCTCGCCCATGGTCATGAAGTCGTCGGTCTCACCGGTCTGCACCACCGACACCGAGACCACCTTCTCATCGGTATGCAGGTAATGGAGCAGGTTGACAGTGGCGTAGTAGACCGGGAGGTACTCGTCGTCGCTGGCATGGGTGGGGGTGCCCAACTCCTTGCCCAAGTCGGCGGCGAGCGTGGCCAGCTCGGGGTCGCCGTCGTAGTCGTACGGGACCGCTGACATCCCCCGGGGCAGCTCGGACGAAGTCATCTTGCCGCTCCGATGCGGGTGGGAGCTGAGGACATGCTCGACCGTGGTGAACCAGTGGGAGTCGACGATGACGATGGTGTCGGGGCGGAGGCGGGCAAACACCTCGTCCTTGAGGCGAATCAGTCCCGGCACCAGGCTGATCTCCTTGCCGTCGTTGATCTCATGTCGGGTCGTTTCGGGAAACATGATGGTGGGGGCATGGCTGATCAGCCCCGCACCGACGATTTCACCCATGACGGTCTCCTCGTTTCGTGGTCACTCGTCCTTGGTCGCTGGGCTGTCAGACTACCGCCCTCCGTTTAACCTGGCGGTCGTGGCTTCGCAGCGTGTCGAGATCTCGTCGGTGGCCGTCTCGCCCGACCATTTCATCGGAGGAAAGCGGGTCGCATCCGAGAAGACCTTCGAAGTCAGGTCGCCACTCGACTGGGACTGGAAGCTGGCCGACGTCGCCCGCGGCGACGCCCTCACCGCCGATATGGCGTTGTCCGCCGCCGTCGAGGCCTTCCCGGGATGGGCCGCCATGGGGCCTCGAGGTCGTGGTGAAGTGCTCCACCGCCTGGCCGATCTCATCGACGAGAACATCGCTGACCTGGCCATCGTGGAGTGCGTCGACATGGCGATGCTCCTCGAGAGCCTGGAGGCCAGGGTCATCCATCGCGGTGCCGAGAACTTCCGCAACTACGCCGACCTCGCGGTCGAGCACGAAGAGCGAGTCTGGTCGTCGAAGGGGACCAAAAACCGGGTCCAGCGGATGCCCGCCGGACCGGCGGTGATCATCACCCCCTGGAACGCTCCGTGGATCCTCTCCACCTGGAAAATGGCGCCCGCCCTCGCCGCAGGCAACACCGTGATCCTCAAGCCTGCCGAGTGGTCGCCGCTGAGCGCCTCGCTCCTCGCCGATCTCGCGGCGGATGCCGGGATGCCCCCGGGGGTCCTGAACATCGTCCAGGGCATAGGTGAGGAGGTCGGTGCCGCCCTGGTAAAGGACCGGAGGGTGCGCCGCGTCTCGCTCACGGGCTCCCCCGAGACCGGGCGGCTCGTCGGCGAGTCGGCCGCGATCAACCTGGTGCCGTTCACCGCCGAACTGGGCGGGAAGGGTCCGCTGCTGGTCTTCGCCGACGCCGACCTGAATGCCGCGGCCCGCAAGGCTGCCGGCCAGTACGACGACGCCGGCCAGGTCTGTCTCGCCGGCACTCGGATGCTGGTCGAGGAGTCGGTGGCGGCCGACTTCCTCGAGCTCTTCCACCGGCACACCGACAAGCACGTGCTCGGTGACAGCCGCAGCCCATCGACCACCGTATCCCCCCTGATCCACCCTGAGCACCTCCGCCGTGTCGAGGGCTTCGTGGAGCGCGCCCGCCAGAGCGGGGACCGCATCGTGCGTGGTGGGGAGCGGTGGAAGGACGACGGTCTCTGGTACCTCCCCACGCTGGTCGAGCCCGAAGACAACCACTCCGAGATCGTCCAGCGGGAGGTGTTCGGCCCGGTCCTGACCATCCAGACTTTCGCGGACGAGACCGAGGCCATCGAGCTGGCCAACTCCACCCGCTACGGGCTGTCCGCCATTATCTACACCGGCTCGGAAGAACGGGCGCAGACGGTCGGGTCAGCAATTCGCGCGGGAATCGTCTGGGTCAACACCTTCCTGGTTCGGGACCTCACCGCCCCTTTCGGTGGCATGGGCATCTCCGGCATCGGCCGCGAAGGCGGCGAATACGCTCTCGATTTCCACTCCGACCTGAAGACACTGCAGATAGCCGACGGCTCTACGGCCTGAGGGTCTCCCCCGCCCGCCAGGACACACCGACCCGGTGATAGAAGGCCCCGATGACCTCCAGGGGCTCCAGGTAGGCGAGCTCATCCCACGGCGAGTCGAACAGCCGGAGCTCGGCCTCCCCCGCCCAGATGTCGGCGACCTCGCCGTCGTAGCCCCGCATCGTCACCAGCTCGTCCACCGACATGGTTCCGTCCGACTCGATTGCCGGCCAGCGGCGGTCATGGAGCATCGGGTGGGCGTTGACGGACCCCGGCGACGGCGACGGCTCGGCGAGCGTGACCACAGCCTCGGCGATCCGCCTTCCCGACACGCTGAGAGTGGCGCCGAACTGCCCGCCTCGCTCGAGCCGCGGACCGGCCTTTCCCACCGTCACCGGTCGGGTCATCCAGATGTCGCCCATCTTCTTCGGGTAGCCCTGGTGGTAGCCGCGGACCAGGGCGAAGTCCTTGTCCACCCAGATGAACGGACTCCGCGACCAGTCACGGTCGTCCCAGCGGCACCGGATGACTGCGAAGCACTCCTTGTACTGGCTGCGGTAGGGATCGACGAGCTCGGAGAAGTCGTCGCCGCAGCTCTGCCAGTCGGCCCAGATCAGCGCCACCGCCCCGGGGTCGTCGTCGGCGAGCTCGACCCCTTCCGGGAGGAGGGCGGCGACCCGGTCGGGGTGGGTCCGGTACTCCACGGTGATCATCTCGCCCGAGTAATGCCACGGCGGCGCCGGGACGATCGATGACTTACCCGTCGGGGTCCGGGGGAAGAAGAAGCCCTCCATCAGAGAAACGGCATGTATTCGTTGAGCTCCCAGTCGGTGACCCACTGGCGGTAGCGGTCCCACTCGGCCCGTTTCACGGTGACGAACCCGTCGACATACGCCGGGCTGAACGCCTCGACGAAGTCGGTGTCAGCCTCCAGAGCGTTGAGCGCGTTCTCCAGGGAGTCGGGAACGACCACGTCGGTCGACGCGTTTTCGATGCAGTCCAGCGTCTCCACCTCAGGCAACGGGTAGCCCTTCTCGTAACCAAGAAGCCCCGCGGCAAGCACCGCGGCGATCCCCTGGTGGGGTGCCACCGATCCGTCGCCCACTCGATGCTCGATCCGTGTGCCTTTACCGCGAGCGGGCGGCACACGAACCGTGACCCCGCGATGGTCGTAGCCCCAGTTCGCCCAGTAGCCACAGAGAGACCCTGGCTGAAGCCGTTTGTAGGCGTTGACAGTTGGCGCCATGAGAGCAGTCATACCGACGTGATGGTGAAGGAGGCCGGCGATGACCGACCGGGCGAGGTCGCTGATGCCGTCCTCGGAGGACTCGTCGGCGAACAGATTGTTCCCGTCGTCATCGACGATCGACATGTTGACGTGGAAGCCCGATCCGCCGCGACCGTTGATCGGCTTGCCCAGGTAGCTGAGGAGGATGCCGTGGCGGGCTGCCACTTCCCGCGCCATCACCTTGAAGAGGAATGTCTGATCAGCGGCCTCCATCGCGTCGGTGTAGGCCAGCGTCAGCTCGAACTGTCCGTTGTCGTACTCGCTGTTCACCGAGTCGAGCGGCAGGTCGGCATGGCGTGCGGTCTCCATGATGTCGTCGATCGTTCCGGTCGGGTCCACCGCCGTGCCGGTGCCGTAAACGTAGGCGCCTGGGGTGTCGATCGGCGTCCAGCCGCCCGACCCATCCGGCTCGAAGAGGAAGCCCTCGAGCTCGATGCCGATCATGGGATGCAGACCGTGGGACTTCCATTTCTCGACCAGGTCGGAGAGCACGTTCCGGGGAGCCAGCGGAACCGGGACTCCCTGCCGCGTGATGTCGGGCACCACCACTCCAGTGTTCTTCTCCCACCCGGGGCGGATCTTGTCCGGGTCGTAGATCGCGTCACAGTCGGGAAGCCCCTGCCACATCATGCCGCCGTCGTGGGGAGTCATCACCCGGTCGAAGCCGAGGGTGAACAGCGAGATGCAATGGGCAGTGCCCCGCTCAGCCTTTTCCCTTGGTAAGTACTTGCCTCGAGCCAGTCCCAGATGGTCGGGCCAGAGGAGCCGGACCCGGTCGTAGTCCACATGTCTCCTGATGTTCGGGTGCGGGAGATCGTAGAACGCGACCGCCACACGCACACGGCCGGATTAGTTTGGCGCCCGATGACCGACCAGCTCGAGCCCGATCGGGGCAAACGGGAGGCGCTGACCCGGCTCGTTGCCGGCTATCTCGACGATTGGTGGGACCGGGCAGCCGACATGGACGCCTCCGGAGACGAGATCGACTCCTCCACACTTGACCGACTGCGACGACCGCCCTCCGAAACCGGCCGATCCGCTGAGGAAGTGCTTGACGATGTCGATGCCGCCGGTCAGGGCGGGATCCTCCACCCTTCCGGGGGACACCTCTCCTACATCCCGAACGCAGGGCTGTTCACAGCGGCCCTGGGCGACTTTCTCGCGGCGGGGCTGAACCGCTACACCGGCATCGCCGGAGCCGCCCCCGGGTTCAGCGCCATCGAGCACGGTGTCGTCGATTGGATCGCCTCGATCTTCGACCTCGGCCCGGACGCGTCGGGGATCCTGTTGTCAGGAGGGTCGACGGCCAACTTCACCGGGGTGGTGACCGCCCGGACGACAAAGCTCGGCGACGATTTCACCAGGGGGCGTCTTTACGTCACCGGTCACACCCACCATTCAGTGGCCAAGGCCGCCCGACTGGCCGGGTTCCGCGCCGACCAGATCGTGCCGGTTGCGGTCGACGACCATCTCCGGATGGATCCGACCGATCTCCAGGCGAAGATCGCCGCCGACCGCGCGGCCGGCGAGAAGCCGTTCCTGGTGGTGTCGTCGGCGGGGACCACCGACACCGGGACAGTCGACGACCTGAACGCCGTTGCCGACGTCGCGGTAGCGGAGGATCTCTGGCTCCACGTCGATGGCGCCTACGGGGGCTTCTTCGTGCTCACCGAGAGGGGCAAAAAGACGCTGCACGGGATCGGTCGTGCCGACTCCATCGCGGTCGACCCTCACAAGGGTCTCTCCATCCCGTTCGGGGTGGGCACCTTGGTGGTCAAGGAGGAATCCCACTTGGTCGACGCCCACCTCGGCCGGGGTGCATATCTGCGGGACGAGGACCAGCACATGGGGGTCAGGGACATCGCGTCGCTGGGCCCCGAACTGAGCCGCCCGTTTCGTGGGCTGTCGGTCTGGCTCCCCCTGCAGCTCCACGGCGTGGCTGCGTTCCGCGACGCCCTGGACGCTTCTCTCGATCTGGCCGAGCATGCACACCAGCGGCTGTCCGGAATCGCCGGGATCGAACGGGTCTGGCCGCCAGATCTGTCCATTGTCGCGTTCCGCTTCGAGGACGACGAGGCCGGTCGGCGCGCTTTGGAAACGGTCAACGCCGACCGCCAAGCGCACCTCTCGCCGACCATGGTGGACGGCCGGTTCGTCCTCCGGATCGCAATCCTCAACCGGCGCACGACGCGCGAGCACGTCGATCACGCCATCGACTTGATCGAGAAGAGCCTGAGCTAGGGGACTTGGGATGGGCCTTGCGGGGCCTTCAAGGGTGGGGAAGCTGAGACAGGCTTGGATCGGGGCCCCGGTTGGTGGGTCGTCGGACCCGGA
>CAZGWX010000086.1:0-5812 GCA_964529515.1 uncultured Acidimicrobiaceae bacterium | reverse complement strand
CGCTGAGATCGGCGTGGATCACAGCATCAGGGAGCAAGTGGCCGCGATGGCCAGGCTGGCCGCGGCCGCAGGGGCGGAGGGAGTGGTCTGCGCACCGTCGGAAGCGGCCGTGGTGCGTACGACCGCACCCGACCTCACGATCGTCACGCCGGGAGTGAGGCCGGCGGGCGCACCCAGCGACGACCAGCAACGTCATTCCACCCCGGCGGCGGCGCGGGCCGCCGGCGCCGACTGGCTGGTCATTGGCCGACCCATCACCGCGGCCCCTGATCCCGCGGAGGTCGCCCGCCTCATCAGCACCGACCTCGCGCTGTGACCGCTGGAAGCGTCGGCGCTTGGCTATGGTCGCGCCGCGGGCAGCCACCCATCGATCGGGAGACGAACACATGGCACAGCCGCCGAAACTGACTGACGAGCAGCGCAGACAGGCGCTGGAGAGGGCCGCCGAGGCCCGACGCGTCCGCGCCGAGGTCAAGGAGCTGCTCAAGACGGGCTCCATGCGGCTCTCGGAGCTCTTCACCCGCGCCGAGACCGATGACCTGGTGGCGGGGCTCAAAGTCGAGTCGCTCATCGCCGCCATGCCCGGAACCGGGAAGATAAAGGCGAAGAGGATGATGGAGAGTCTCGGCATCGCCGAGAACCGCCGCATCCGGGGCCTCGGGGAACGCCAGAAGGAGGGACTCCTCGCCGAGTTCTCCTGACCTCGTCGTCGCCATCTCTGGCCGACCCGGGTCCGGCAAGAGCGTGGTGGCGAGGCTTCTATCCAGGTCTCTTGGCGTCAACCATGTGTCGGCGGGCGACTTCATGCGGGACATGGCGGCTGAACGCGGCATGACCATTCTCGAGCTCTCACGCGTGGCCGAGGCTGACGAGTCGATCGACAGGGAGATCGACGCGCGCTCCGCTCGTCTGGCGGGATCGGGCGGGAGCTTCGTCATGGACGCCCGGCTGGGCTGGTACTTCATCCCGGGCTCGGTCAAGATCTTCCTCGATGTGAGGCCCGAGGTGGCCGCCTCCCGGGTTTACGGGGCCGGACGGACGACTGAGAAGGAGAACGTCGACTTCGATGCCACGGTGAGCGCAATCGCCCTCAGGACCCAGTCCGAGCGGGAGCGATACATCGCCTACTACGGGATCGATTACCTCGACCCTGCCCACTACGACCTCGTGGTGGACACTTCCGACCTGACCCCCGAGGCAGTGGTGGCCGCGATCATCTCTCACCTCCGCGAGCGGGATCTGGTCTACGGCACCGGGGCCGGGTAACCTGGCCTTCCCGAGAAAGCTCAGGATTCAATGAAGATCGAAAACGTTGTCGACCGTATCGGAAACAGATTCGCCGCCGTGGTGGTCTCGGCCCGACGCGCCCGGCAGATCAACAGCTACTTCCACCAGCTGGGAGTCGGGTACGGGGAATTCGTACCACCCCAGGTCCACTCCCTGTCCCGCAAGCCGCTCACCATCGCCATGGAAGAGATCGCCGAGGGCAAAGTGGCGGTGGAGAGCATCGAGGAGTAGTCCATGCTCTCCGGCAAGCGGATCGTGCTTGCCGTCACCGGGGGAGTGGCCGCCTACAAGTCCGCCTACCTGGCGCGCCGCCTTGTTGAGGCCGGCGCCGAGGTACGGGTGGCCCTCAGCGAGGCCGCCCAGTCATTCGTCGGCGCCCAGACATTCGCTGCGATAACCGGCTCCCCACCGGTCACCGAGCTGTTCGGCCAGGAGCTCGTCTCACCTCACACCGAGCTCGCCCGCTGGGCCGACGCGGTCGTGGTGGCCCCTGCTACCGCCGCCACGATCGGGAAGCTGGCCAACGGGATCTCTGACGACCTCATCGGAGCACTGCTCCTTGCCACGGTCAAACCGGTGCTGATTGCCCCGGCGATGCACACCGAGATGTGGGAGCACCCCGCCACCAGGCACAACATGGAGACCTTGCGTGAGTTCGGGTATCGCATGGTGGGGCCCGAGGAGGGCGCCCTCGCCGGTGGTGACACCGGGATCGGGCGCGTAGCCGAGCCCGACGCGGTTGTGGCTGCCCTCGAAGCGCTGATGGTCGACCCCGGGACTGAGGCTCTCGACATCCTCATCACCGCAGGTGGCACCCGCGAGCCGCTCGATCCGGTCCGCTACCTCGGCAACCGCTCGTCCGGGAAGATGGGCCACGCCATTGCCCACGAGGCCGCTGCCAGGGGCCATCGAGTCACCCTGGTCACGACCTCGAACCTCGAGGCGCATCCGTCGGTGAAGGTGATCCCCGTCGAGACCGCCCGAGAGATGCTGGACGCGGTAGCGGGCGTCGAGGCTGACGTTGCCATCATGGCCGCCGCGGTCGCCGACTTCCGGCCCGCGGATCTCGCCGAGGACAAGATCCCCAGAGAGAACGGGCTCGACTCGGTGAACCTGATCCCCAACCCCGACATCCTGGCCTCGGTGGTGGCCCGGGACCGTCGGCCCTTCGTGGTCGGGTTCGCTGCCGAGACTGGCTCGGTGGACCGGGCGGTCGCCAAGGCGAAGCAGAAGCAGGTGGACCTGATGGTCTACAACGACGTGGCCAAACCCGGCTCCGGCTTCGGGACCGACACCAACGAGGTCAAGGTCATCGACGCGGCGGGCTCCATCGACGAATGGCCTCAGATGTCAAAGCGCGAGGTCGCGTCCCGTCTCGTCGATCGCATCGTCGCCGACGTGGCCGCACGGCGGTAACCTCGCCCACCGCATGACAACCTTCTTCACGTCAGAGTCGGTCACCGAGGGGCACCCGGACAAGGTCGCCGACGCCATCTCGGACGCCGTTCTCGACGCCGCCCTCATCGTAGACGAGCTGGCCCGAGTGGCCTGCGAGGTACTGGTCACCAAGGAGCTGGCGCTAGTCGCCGGGGAGATCACCCTCAATGGGGCAATCGACGTCGAGCCCATCGTGCGGGACACCATCCGGCGCATCGGCTACGACGGGTTTGACCCCGGATTCGATGCGAGAACCGTCCACGTCAAGAACCGTATCGGCAAGCAGAGCCCCGACATCTCGATGGGTGTGGACAACAAGGGTGCCGGCGATCAAGGGATCATGTTCGGCTTCGCGGTCCGGGAGACGTCCGAGCTGATGCCCATGCCGATCTACCTGGCGCACCGGATGGCGGAGCGCCTGGCCGAGGTGCGGCGTTCGGGGAAGCTGGACTATCTGCGGCCCGACGGCAAGACCCAGGTGATGGTCCGTTACGAGGACGGCAACCCGGTAGCCGTGGACCGCGTGCTGGTGTCGACGCACCATGCGCCGAATCAGGACCAGGAGTCCATGAAGCGCGACGTCCTCGAAGTGGTGGTGGACGAGGTCATCCCGGCCGAGATGCGGTCCGCCGACCTCAGGTTCGACTTCAACCCAACCGGAAAGTTCGAAGAGGGCGGCCCCGTCGCCGACACCGGCCTCACGGGACGGAAGATCATCGTCGACACCTACGGCGGCTCGGCGCGGCACGGTGGCGGCGCGTTCTCGGGCAAGGATCCGACGAAGGTCGACCGCTCCGCGGCGTACGCGGCCCGCCACGCCGCCAAGAACATCGTGGCCGCCGGCCTGGCGGACAAACTCGAGATCCAGCTGGCGTACGCCATCGGGCTTGCCGACCCCTTCTCGATCCACTTCGACGCCTATGGCACCGAACACGTGGATCGTGCGGTGATCCACCGCATCCTGGGGGACAAGAGCTTCTTCGACTTCACCCCCCAAGGGATCATCGAGCGACTGGAGCTTCGGCGCCCGGTGTACTCGCCAACCGCCGCGTACGGCCACTTCGGCCGGCCCGACTTCAGCTGGGAGCGCACCGACCTGGCCGAGGCGATCGCCTCCGAGGCGGGTCTCTGAAAGCACCGGCCGCCCGGGTCGTCCCCAACGTCGCAAGCTTCGCCGTCGACGGTGGCTTCTGGTATCGGATCCCCGGGCACGTGACCGTGTCGGTCGGCGACCAGGTGCGCGTTTCGCTTTCCGGCCGACGGGTCCGCGGGTGGGTCGTGGAGGTCGCCGAAAGGGCCCCCGATCGCCTCAAGGAGCTTCTCGGGGTGTCAGGTGAGTCCCCGGTCTTCGATGCCGGCCTTCTGCGATCACTCCAGTGGGCCGCCACTCACTACGTTGCGCCTCTGGCGGTGGTGCTGGCGAAGGCGAGCCCGCCCAACCTTCCCGGGACACCGCCGCCGCTAGCGTCGGCAGCATTGCCGGCGCCCGAGATCCGCCACCCGATCGGCCGCCTGGCCCGAGAGTCGGCCGAGGATGTCCGGCGGCCGGCCGTCGCCATCGTCGGCTCGTGGCGGGACTTGGAATGGGTCTCCGCACTCGCTCCGGTCCCTGTGGCAGCCCGCAGCATCATGGTGGTCACCGCCACCGCGTCCGAGGTGACCGAAGTAGCCGCGCGGGCCCGGGCTGTGTTCGGCGAGCGGGTCGTGGAAGTGCCTACCGAAGGAGATCGCCAAGTGACCCACGCCTGGACTGCGGCGCAGCGGCCCGGCGTGGTGGTCGTCGGTCCGCCGCGTGTCGCCGCCTGGCACGTGGGCGGCCTGGCATTGGCAGTCGTTCTCGAGGAGGGTCGACGGGCGATGAAGGACCGTCAGACACCGACGATCCACGTCCGGGAGCTGGTGAGGAACCGGTCCCGCGTCGAGGGCGTCAACGCGGCATTTTTCGGGCCTACACCCAGCGTCGAAATCCTTTCCGCGGGAGCGGCAATGGAGCGAACGGCGAGAAGGGCCTGGGGATCTGTCGAGATCGTCGACCGGAGCGGCGAGGCGCCCGGCGGTGGACTGCTGTCCGACCGTGTTGTCGCCGGCCTCCGCTCCCTGGCCAGGACCGGTTCGGAGAGAGCATTCCTGCTCACGAGTCGCCGGATGGTCGAGACCGTCGTCGAAGAGGGCAACCGCAAACTCGGTGCCGCGGCGTTCGGTGCCTACCCCGAGGGCGTTGTCGCCGCGGTGGGGTCGGAGCGTGACCTCGCCGGGCTGTCGCCCGTGCGTGTTGCCGTCGCCGTGAGCATCGATCTCATGCCAGGGTCGGCCGGATACCGGGGAGAGGAGGAGTCGTTGCGCCAGTTGGCGCGACTGGCCAACTCGGTGGTCTCAGGCGGACGTCTCATGGCACAGACCATCCAGCCGCGGTCGCCGCTGGCAACCACGTTGCGCCGCGGCGACCCGATCCCGTATCTGGAACACGTCCTCGCCGAACGAGCGCGGCAGGGAATGCCACCGGCCAGGGAGATGATTGCGATCGAGGTGCGTGGTGGCGAGGCCGGGGGCGTGGGTGAACAGCTCGCCGCACTGAGCGGGATCGACGTCTTCGGTCCCGTGCCCACCGAGGAGGGCATGCGCTGGCTCCTCGCCGGCCGCTGGCTTCCCGATTATAGTTCCTCGAGAATGCGCCCGTTTCTTGCAGCCGTCGCGCTCGCCGTCGCGCTCGCCGCACCGCCGGCTTCGGCCGACGAGGAGGCCGCACGCTTCGCCGCCGGCCTGCCGGGGCGTCAGCCGGAGCTGCTGCGCGCCGCAGGCGACGCCCTTCTGCCGCACCGCCCCGGGGTCATCGACCTCTACGTCATCTCGGTCGCCGGGACGGCCAGCGAGGAGGTGTTCCGTCGCGAGGCCCAGTCGGCCCGGACGCTGTTCGACGAGCGCTTCGACGCCGCGGGGCGCTCGGCGCTGCTCGCCAACAGTCCGACCACCGCGCTGTCGGTCCCGCTGGCCTCGCCGGAAAACCTGCGCCTGATGATCGAGGCCGCAGTGGCCCGTATGGACCCGCAGGAGGACGTGCTCGCGATCTTTCTCACCTCGCACGGCCATC
>CAZGWX010000085.1:0-5071 GCA_964529515.1 uncultured Acidimicrobiaceae bacterium | reverse complement strand
GCTCTGCAGCGTGGCTCGGGCCGCCTCCGGGGGCTCACCGCCCCACACCGCATCGATCAGGGTGTCCTGGGGGACGACCTGGTTGGCACGGCTCAGGAGAACCGCCAGAACCATTTGTTGGCGCAGCCCGCCCAACTTCGAGGCCTGACCGTTGACCTCGACGGTGATCGGGCCGAGAGCCCGGTACCTCACAGGGCCGATTCCTAGTCCATTTTCCACGTGCGCGCGTCCCCAATCAGGGTGCACTTTCCTGCTGGGAATCTGCTGGGATCCGACCCCGACTCTTTCTCTAGTGACCTCCTAGAGGAGCCGGTCAGTCTCCCCTTCATGTCGACGAGTCACGAGAAGGCCGGCAGATCGGTGGCCGAGCTTGTGGAGGACGCGAGCCAGCTTCTGGTGAGCCTGTCCCCTCAGGAAGTTCGGGTCGAACTCTCGTACGGGGCGGTGCTCGTCGACATACGCGAGGAGGACGAGCTCCGGGTCGTGGGATGGATCCCCGATTCGGTGTGGGCGCCTCGGGGAATGCTCGAGTTCTGGGCCGACCCCGCGGATCCCCGTCACCGGGTGGAGTTCGACCCTCTTCGCCGCCTGATCCTGTACTGCTCGACGGGGGAGCGGTCGGCGCTGGCGGCATCCGCGCTGCGGACGCTGGGCTACCGCGACCTCAGTCGACTCTCGGGCGGGATGGAGGCATGGAAGAGGGAAGGACTACCGGTGGAGACGCCGTGAGCGGCTCCGCCAGGGAGGAAGCAACATGAGGCAAAGAACGACGATCACCGCCCTGGCGGTGTTCCTGGTCGTATCCGCAGCCCTCGCGGCCGGCGCTGCCGGACCGTGGGGCCAAGCAGAGAGCATTGAGACGTTCGGTGCGGGAGCGCACCCGAACTTCAACACCGACTTCGCTGAAGGATGCCCGTTCATCTCGCCGGACGGCAAGAGGTTCTTCCTCATGTCGACGCGGCCGGAAGGCAGCCTCGGCGGGCAGGACATCTGGGTCTCGACCCGAGAAAGTCCGCAGGATCCGTGGGGCGAGCCGGTGAACGTGGGGGCGCCGATCAACTCGCCACAGAACGACTTCTGCCCGACGATCTCGGCAGACGGCAAGACCTTCTACTTCGCGAGCAACCGTCCCGGGCACTGTGGTGCGTCTGCCAACGCGGACCTCTACACGGCTCAGTTGGACGCCGACTCGCAGGCGACGAGCGTCACCCATCTGGGCTGTGTCGTGAACAGCCCGTTCGACGAGCACAGCCCGTTCCCGGGAGTCATTCGCGGGGTCGGGAAGGTGCTGCTGTACTCGAGCGCCCGGCCGGCGTTCGCGGGTGATACCACCACGGACCACGACCTGTACATGTCGCCACGATCCGGCGGCGTGTTCGGGGCGGGAATCGCCCTGTCGGACATCAACACGCAGTTCAACGAGGGTCAGCCCAACCTGAGGGTCAATGGGAAGGAGCTCTACTTCTGGAGCGACCGAACCGGCGCCCAAGGGCCTGACATCTACTCGTCCAGGCTGACGGATGATGGTTGGTCGACGCCGATGAACCTGGGCGGGGCAGTGAACAGCGCGGCCCCAGACACACGTCCGTCGCTGTCGAGGAACGGGAAGGTCCTCTACTTCGGGTCGGGTCGTACCGGCGCCGGAGACATCTACGTTACAGAGCGTTAGTCAGAACGAACCCGAAGACAAATGCGAGGGGCCCTGGGGGCCCCTCGCTCATGTTGGTCCGCCTACGCGCCGAGCTTGGCGACCATCGACCAGATGGTGAAAATGAAGAGGATGGCGTAGAACGGCAGCGCCCATTTCATCTGGGGAGGAAGCTGGACTTGCTCGCCCTCGGCGGCCAATGCCTTCTTGGTGGCCGGCCCGAACACCGTTCCCTCGACAACCCCGCTCACGACGATCGCCCCGATCCCGATGATCACGAACGCATGGGTGAAGCTGAACCGCTCGGAGTTGAGGACCAGTCCGATCCCGGAGAGGAGTAGCAATCCGATTGAGCCACCGAACAATGCCCCCATCTTCTGATCGACGGTCATGACGGGTCGGAGCGTGCCGGCAGCGGCGTGTTTGCGGTATGCCGTTAGGGCGTAGATCCCGCCTCCAATCCAGACTGCCGCGGCGAGGATGTGAATGGTGAGAAGTCCTTCTTGCATGCGATCAGGCTATTCGCCTCAGTGGGTCGCGTGACGGTCAGCGTGGCTCGTAGCGGACCGACTGGAACGGCCACTGGGCCTCGAGCCAGTCCGACACCACCCGGTACAAGACGAGGTCGAGTTCCGCACGGTCGGAACGCACCCACGACTGCACTTCGGCGTCCGCTTCGCCCGTCGTGTCGGGATAGATGTAGACGCAGCCGAATACGTCGTCTTCGCTATCGAGGACGGTGTAGGTGAAGCCGACCCGTCGCTCGAAATCCGCAGAGTGTCGTTCGAGGTCCTGGAGGTTTCGCTCCAGGGTCATTCCCGCCGGCGGGGGCCAGTTCCCGTCGGGGTAGCCGGGTGTGGAGCGGATGTGGTCGATGCTCGAGGTCCAGGCGGCGAGGTCGCGCTCGTTGTGTTCGGGGCCGAGCGGCTCGAGACGGAAGCGTGGCATCACCAGCTCCCGGGGCACCTCGAAGCCGTCAGGCACGAAAGGGTTGCTCATTCCTCGAAACCTAACAATGAGGTCTTCTCATGGCCGCGGGTTTCTCGACACCGCTACTTTCGCGCACTGCATTGGGCAGCCCGAAGTGGGAGCCCCTTCACACCCCGTCGAATTTTCGGAGAGAGGAAGACATGAGCGAAGCGCAAGCGTCTACCGGTGCTACGGCGCTCGGAGTGATCGGGATCGTGTTGTACGCAGCGACAGGCCTGGTCTATGCCAGTAGCGGTCTGATGGTTCCGCTCCCCTGGCTGGTCTTTCTCTGGGTGGTCTGGCTGGGCGGAGCCTGGGTCCTGTGGCTGGTGTTCCGTCGAGCACGAGCCTGGACCATTTTGGTCCCGCTCGGGGCACTCGCATTCTGGTGGGCATATCTGACGATCGGCGAGACCGCCTTGGGATGGACGGGGTGACCAATGAGCGGGCTTCCGCCAGTTTTCCTCTCTCTGAGTCTGGTGTGTCGTTCGAGGAGCAGCCAACCGCTTGCCGATCTGGAGACGCGACCGCGACGGGGCATGGAAGCTGGTGTTCCACCAGGGCACGCCGACCAACCGGCGCTGAGTTCCTCCCGCCGTGGGGTGCAAGCGCGATCGGTCGCGTCACCCGGTGGCGAACGTCAACTCGATCGACCGCACCGCTGCGATCGTCGTCCCCTGCGCATCGACAACTACCGACAACGTGATCGTCCATACCGTGCGGCCAACGGCTCCCGGTGCGAGGCCCAGGTCTACGTGAGTCTCCTTGCAGTCCTTGGTCACGATGAACCCGCCTCCGGTTCCCTGGCCGGGAACGCCGCTGCCGACGCAGATGTCGAAGCTGTGGCCCGTGTCGGCCGTTGCGGTCCACTTGAACCGGGTGCCACTGACATTGTTTCCGCTCAGGTCGCGGGCAAGCCCCCGAAGCTCAAACTTCTTGGTCCCGGCTCCGATCCCCTCCGAGATGTCAGAAGCTGGACTGATGATGCTGGCGGTCGGAGGTTGCTGACCCGGCGGAATCTCGATGACGACGATGTCCACCGAGTCCGAACGCGAGACCCCGTGCACATCGGTTCCCGTCAGCACTACCTCATAGGCGCCGGGACTCAACGCGGTCTGGACATGGTGTCCGTCCGCTTCCCACACCACAGTCGACCCTTTCCGCACCTGCCACACGACGCGTTCTTCGGCCAATGCCTCGTTGACGAAGATGTCTGGGTCGTGGGTGTAGGCGATGAACTGGAGGGCGCTGCCCTCGTACAGCTCCTGCCCCTCGGTCGGGCTGAGGATCTGCACGATCGGCGGCTCGTTCTCGATGGTGATCGTGATCGCCGCCGTGGATGCCAGTCCACGCCGGTCAATTGCCGTCGCCTGGATGAGGTGTTCCCCTGGGGTCAGGCTCGCCCCGATGGACGTAAGCGAAGGCGTTGAGTTGAGCTTCCCGTCGATGTTGGACCACCAGGTGATCGGGACCGGTTCGCCAACGTAGGAGTGGGCCGATCCTTCCAGAGAGATCACTTCGTCCACAGGAAACTCGCCGGACGGTGTCGAGATCTCGACCACGGGCGGGGTCCACACCACACCCAGCGCCGCTGCCACCGCCATGTGGGCGTCGACCCGGCGGTTGTAACCGGAGACGGTCGGTCCCAACCCGCCCACGTGGGCGGTGTCGAACAACTTCTGTTTGATCCCGTCGTGGGAGATGCCAGGGTCTGCCACCCGAAGAAGCGCCGCCACGCCGGCGACGAAGGGGCTGGAGTAGCTCGTGCCGCAACCCGTGTCGGCCGCGCCGTCGTTGGCAGCCGGATCGGCGTACACGACGGTGCACATCGGCCCATAGATCTGCACCGATGAGGCGGAGCGTTCCGACCCGTAATTCGACCCGCCGGCCTTCTCGGTGGCGTCGACCGCCATGCCGCCGACGCACACCACCCGGCTGATCATGCAGGGGTAGTAGGGCGCTCCCGAATTGACGTCCACACCCTCATTCCCGGCCGAGGCGAACGCAACGGTGTCTGCCCACCTCTCCGCCCGACGGAAGGTCTTGTCGTACTGGCGCCGTGTGGCATTGACGGACACGGTGGCTCGCGTCCCGAAGCTCAGGTTCACGATGTCCGGCTTCTCGTCCTTGATTACTTCGCGGAGCGCCTTATTCGTCTGGTAAGAGCTTCCGAACGTCGGCATCGTGATGAGCTGAACCCAGGGTCCGGCCACGCCTGCAGTACCGATGAGGTTGTCGTGCATCCCGGCGATCGTGGCCGACACCTGCGTCCCGTGATACGGGCAGGCTTTGCCACCAGAGCAGGTCCAGTTCTCGGCAGGGCCCCAGTCCCCCTTGCGGATGCGGGCATTCCCGGGGAAGTCGGGCTTTTTCACGAACCCGTTGTCGACCACGAGGACCGTGACGCGATTCTGCTGTTTGCCGTGGAAGTCGAGCATCTGCCAAGCCGTGTCC
>CAZGWX010000084.1:0-6098 GCA_964529515.1 uncultured Acidimicrobiaceae bacterium | reverse complement strand
CGGTGTGGCATGCACGATCAAGGGATAGATCAGATCCCCGTCGACGACCACATCGTCGAGTCTCAGATCCGGACAACTGCTGCCGTAGACGGCGCCGAACCAGATCACAACCTCCGTCTCGAAGTCGACTTCAGGCAATGGAGTTCGGAGACCGATCGTTGCCCACAGACTGCGCAAGCTCTCCGGGTCGGTAGCGATGCCAGTCCGGTAGACCTGTCCGATTTCCAGCTGGTTGACGAGAAGACGCCAACCATCGCCGGCCTGCGGCTGAGGTCCGGGCTCGGGGAAGTCGGACGGGTCGCCGCCGTCGAGACAGACCGGTTGTCCGGCGAAGGTGCGATTCATCGTCTCGCGGATCTCGTCGGTCATGACGGCCACTTGGACATCAACGACACCCCGGTTGTCGAGAATGCCCGACGAGATGTCCTCCGTGAGCCCCCCGAGGACCTCGTGAACCCGGACCTGCAGAGCCTGCAGATCGCTGAGCCTCCAGGGGACCTCGACCACCACGATGCCCGCGTCAGGGAACTTCTCACGCACGTCTGCCTGTCGTGCGGCGGAATCTTCACTGAAGGCAAGAGTTAGCCACCCATTGCGCTTCCGATCGATCCACATCGATTCGAATCCGGATTGGGACATAGCCCAGGCTCGGACCTCGTCAATGGGCATCTCATTGGCGACATAGATTGGCGTGTCGGCATAGGCGCCCTCTGGGGCTTCGATGGTCGGAACTTCCCCGCAGGAGGGGAGCGCCAAGACCGGCGCGGCGACGGACGGGCTCGCCTGCTCTTCGCCACAAGCAGTAGCGATCAGGAGCAAAACAAGCATCAGTGTCTTGCTCCCACTCATGTTCATTGGACGCTACCGGGCCCGTCCTGGTTCCTTCAGACCTAATCCCGCCGTGCCGATCCTTCTTCGGGAGGTATGGCATGCGGGAAAGCAGTATGAGAGCCCTCGGGGCAAGCAGCGTGCTCGCTCTGGTGGCCGTCGCCGCCCTCGTCAGCACCGCTCCGCCCGAGACTCCCGCCGAGATCGCGGCGCCGGAGACCACGACCAGCACTACCGCCGTCGGATCGTCCACAACGACCACCCTGGCCCCGTTTCACTATCGAATCGGTGTGCTCGCCGGCCTGCAGACCGACAACTTCTGGGCCTTCTATGGGGGCGACCCGTCGGTGTGGGACGCCTACATCCTCGGGCCGACCAAACCCGCGCTGTTCGGGCTCGATCCGGCCACCTCCCACCTCATTCCCGAACTGGCCACGGAGATTCCCGAGCCCATCGAGGAGGGCGGGTGGCACGTCGACATCGCCATGCGTGACGGTCGCACCTGGAGCGACGGCACTCCGATCACGGCCCGTGACTACGTCTTCACCTTCGACACCGTCCGGTCACTCAGCCTGGGCGGTGGATGGGCCGAAGTCTTCCCGTCGGAGGTGGCAGGGGTCGAGGCTTTGGACGACCACACGCTCCGAATCTCCTTCGCCAACCGTCCACCACTGGCAGTCTGGCCCCACGCCGCGGGCACCGCACCGGTGATGCCGGCTCACATCTGGGGGAGCGCAGGCGCGACCGATGCTGCGGGCCTCTACGCCCTCCCTGGGAGCGACGACGTCGGGGGCGGGACCCTCGCACTGTCTGAAGTCTCTGCCGAAAGGGTGACATCTGTGGGCCTGGAACCAGGAGCGCCCGACTTCGTCGAGTACATCGTCCACGCGGACATGGACGCGGCCGTCGAGGCTCTTGCGACCGGTGACATCGACACCGTCCTCTCCCCGAACGGCTTGCTGCCGGTGCACATAGAGAGGGTGCGCGGCGTGCCAGGGGTTACCGTCGAGACCAGTCCTGCCCACGGCATCCGGTTCCTCGCCTTCAACCTGGCTCGCGAGCCGATGTCGGATCCGGCCTTCCGCCAGGCCCTGGCGCTCCTCAGCCCGGGCCCGGACGTCCCGTTCGTCGGTCCTGACAACAAGGCGTGGTTCGATCCCGACGCGGCGAGTTCGATCGCCTCCCTCCATGCCAGCGACGACGCACTGGCCGATGCCCTCGGTGTGCTTGGGGCAGCCGGCTACACCTGGGAGACCCCGCCCTCGCTGGACGGAGAGACGCGTGTCGCCGGAACCGGTCTTCGCATCGGCGGGCTGGAGGCACCGATCCTCACGATCCTCACCCCGGGCGACTCCTATGACCCGGCACGGCCCGAGAGGGCCGCCGAGACTGCCGCAATCCTCGGATGGCTGGGCTTCGACTGCCGCCCCGTGGAGACCGACTTCCAGACCGTTCTCGACCTCGCCTTCACGCCGGACGACGAGGGCAAGCTCCACTACGACATGGCCATGCTCGGTTGGACTCTCGGGAGCCCAGCAAGGCCTGACTTCTACGGGCCACTCTTCACCGCGGGGGGCGAGGGCTACAACACCGGCTACGCGTCGGACGCGTTCACCGAGGCCCTGTCCCGCTATGACTCGGCAGTCGACCACGCCACCGCACGAGCGGCACTGTGGGAGTTGGAGACGATCCTCGCCACCGACCTGCCGTATCTCCTGCTCGAGAACGCGACCATCACCGAGGCATACCGCTCGGACCGTGTCGCCTTCCCCGGGATGACGCCGGGCGGCATCCAGGGACGCCTGGGAGGCGTCGCCGACGTAGCGCGGGTCACCGACTGACCGGGGCTAGCCTCGCCCCGTGACCTCGAACGAGGACCGAATCCTCACCGTCCCCAACCTGGTCACCCTTGTCCGCCTGGTCGGCGTGGCCGTCTTCTGGTGGGTCTTGATTGGCCAGGACAACGTCGTCGCCGCTGCCTGGCTGATCTTCGGTATCGGGTGGACCGACTGGGTCGACGGCTACCTCGCGCGCAAGTTGAATCAGGTGTCGAAGCTTGGCAAGGCGCTGGATCCGATAGCCGATCGTCTCATGCTCGCCTCGGCCATCATCGGGGGTCTGATCGCCGGGGTCTTGCCGGCCGTTATCGCCGTCCCGCTGCTGCTCAGGGAGGGTGTGATGGCAATCGTGGCTGCCCGCCTGGCCGCCAGCGGCGGCGGCGTGCTCACGGTCCGCTATTGGGGCAAGCTGGCCACATTTCTGCTCTATGGGGCGATCCCGGCCTTCTACCTCTCCGCCGCCGGTGTCGCCGACTGGTTCATGACGCCCGCGGCTTGGATTCTCGGCGTGGCCGGTCTCATCCTCTACTGGGGAGTGCTGTTTCAGTACGTGGGTGACGCACGCAGACGCCAACTAGAGTCCCCGCATCCCGAGAGATAAAGGCTGATGGACGTACCCGAAGACCTCATGTACACCGTAGAACACGAGTGGATCCGCGTGCTGGACGACGGCCGTGTCCGCATCGGGATCACCGACTACGCCCAGGACCAGCTCGGCGACGTGGTCTACGTTGAGCTCCCGGTGGTCGACAAGGCATTCGCCCCCGGCGACCTGATGGCCGAGATCGAGAGCACCAAGTCGGTCGGTGAGGTCTATGCCCCCATCAGCGGGTCGGTGGTGGCCGTCAACGACGCCGTGGTGGGCCAGCCCGATCTGATCAACGGCTCGCCCTACGCCGAAGGCTGGCTCGTCGAGATCGCGATCGACGGCGAGATGCCGTCGGACGGCTTTCTGGACGCCGCCGCGTATCGCGACCTGACCGAATAGCGGTTTCAAGTTCCGCCTCCGACCTAAGATTCCGAAGGCATGACCGACGAGCACGCCGCCGAGGCCAAGCCGCCCAACCCTGAAGTACAGGTCGAGAGCGACCCCACGGTCTTCTTCCTTCCTCTCGCAGAACGCGACGGGGCGCCCCTGACCAGGGAAGAGGCAGCCAACATCAGCGGGCTGCGCGGGTACGCGTTGGTGTCCGAGCGGGGGCCGAGCATGGGCGTCACCTACCTGCTCCGGGAGGGGAATACCACCGTCGGCCGTCACCCCGAGAGCGACATCTTCCTCGACGACGTCACCGTTTCCCGTCATCACTGCCGTTTCGTGGCCGGACCCGACTCGATACGGGTCGAAGACAGCGGGTCAACCAATGGGACATACGTCAACGAAGTTCGCGTCGACCAGGCGACGCTACGAGCGGGTGACGAAGTCCTCATCGGGCGCTTCAATTTCATCGTTGCCCATGGCGATGGCTGACACGACGGACATGAGCATCGGGGAGGTGATCAACCTCCTGCGGGACGACTATCCCGACATCTCCGTATCCAAGATCCGTTTCCTCGAGAGTCAGGGCCTGATCGATCCGGATCGGACCACCTCTGGGTATCGCCAGTTCGACAAGACCGACCTCGCGCGCTTGCGGTTCATCCTCCAACAGCAGCGCGACCACTTCCTGCCGCTCAAAGTGATCAAGTCCAAGCTCACTCTATGGGAGCGTGGGGACGACGTCGACGGCTTCGAAGGTGACGAGAGTGAGCCCCTCGCCGAGCCCGGAGAGCCCGTCGACCACGCCACCATCCTGAAGCGCTCGGGTCTCACCGCAGCCCAGCTCGCCGAGCTCGATGACGCCGGCCTGGTCAAGCCGGTGGAAGGGACCACGGTCTATCCGGCGGAGGCGGTGATAGTGGCGACCGAGGCACGGCGGCTGATGGAGCACGGCCTCGAGCCCCGCCACCTCCGTTCGGTGAAGCTCGCCGCCGACCGGATGTCGGACCTGCTCACTCAGATGGCGGCTCCTCTGCTCAAGGCATCCAACCCGGACGCCCATGCCCAGGCCCGTGAGCTGCTCGCGGAGTGCTCCGATTCGATCCGGGTCATCCACCGCGCCCTTCTCAACGTCGAGCTGAGGCGACAGCTCTCGTGATCAGACGGATTGCCGCCGGCCTGATCGCCGCTGCCTTGGCCATGGGTCTGGCCGCACCGGCGGTCGGGGCTCCGCTCGCGTTTCCCAGCTTCCGCCAGGAGGGGTATGGCAGACCTGCTCCGCCCAGCCTCGACGCCGCCTCGTGGATCCTCTACGACGCCACCGGGGGTGTCGTCCTGGCCGAGCGAAACGCCGACGAGCAGCGGGCTCCGGCCTCGATCACGAAGATCCTCACCGTTCTCGTCGCCCTGGAGAATGCGGACCCCAATGAAATGGTCACGGTTTCCAGCCGCGCCGCTGCCACCGGGGAGCGAGAGATCGACCTCGTCGCGGGGGAGCAGGTGCCCCTCGATGCGCTGCTCAAGGCCGCGATGGTCCACTCGGCCAACGACGCTGCCACCGCTATCGCCGAACACGTCGGCGGGTCGGTGGACGCCTTCACCGAGATGATGAACGCCAAGGCCGTAGAGCTCGGCATGACGAAAAGCCACTTCGTCAACCCCCACGGCCTCGACACCAATGGACACGTGACGTCGGCCCGCGACATGCTCACCCTTGCCCTGGCCGCGATGGAGAACCCCCGGTTCAGGGACATCGTCCGGGCACGAAAGATGGTGTTCCCCGACGCCCCGGACGGAACCCGTCGCATCGGATCGTCCACCAACCTGATGCTCGACGAATACGAGGGCGCCAACGGGATCAAGACCGGTTTCACCAACCGGGCACTTCTCACTTTCGTCGCCTCGGCCTCCCGGGACGGTCGAGAGCTGTACGCCGTGGTCCTCGGAACCGAGGAGAGGCGCAGCCACTTCACCGCGGTCACTGCGCTCTTCGACTACGGGTACGACAAGCTTCAGCTCTACGGCGTCCTCGCCGGTCTGCCCTACAAGCCGACCCACCTCACCATGAACCCAGACCCGCTCGAGATGACGGCCTCGGTCGAGGCGCAGGTGCACCTGGCGGGGGAGGGGCTCCTTGGCCAGGCGCCGACCAAGCCGGAGGAGCTGCCCGACCTGCCTCCGCCCCCGACCGTGACCACCAACCGCCGCCCCGACGGTGCCACCGGACCGATCAAGGCCTTGGTCTACTGGCTGGACCGGCTGTTCGGCTCGTGACCTCCCACGATTTCGCCACGGAGGTGATCCCCTCCGAAGACCTGGCCTCACGCGTCGCCGAGCTGGGCGCAGCCATAACGGCGGACTATCAGGACCGGGACCCGCTCCTTGTCGTCGTCCTCAAAGGCTCTTTCGTCTTCGCTGCAGATCTCGCCCGCGCCATCACGATCCCGGCAGAGGTC
>CAZGWX010000083.1:0-3656 GCA_964529515.1 uncultured Acidimicrobiaceae bacterium | reverse complement strand
GCCTCGGTGGTGGCGCTGGCGACTTCGGCGGCTGTGGTGGCGGCCGTGATCCTTCCTGTCGGAGCCCTGGTCTTCACCAGCGACGGAGTCTTCTCGGGTCTTCTTGCTTTCGGCACGATGGCGATGTCCACGGCCACAGGGGCCTTGGTCGCGGTGTCGCTGCTCTGGTGGTCGCCTCTTCGCGACAGCCTCGAAGGGGTCTGGTGGGCGATCGGCGTCTTCCTGGTGGTGAGAGGTCTGGTCTTCGTCGTCCGTTATCGGTCTGCCGTGGCGGCAGCCCTCAGGGCTTGACCCGCGGCGCGACGTTGTCGATGTCGCGGCCCAGTGTCTCCGGAAGAGAGGCCGTGATTGCTGCGGCGAGAGCTGCTCCGATGGTCAGGAGGTAGACGGTCCCGGAAAGGCCCATTCCGCCGATCGTGAGCCTTCCCACCAGGAGACCGGCTGAGGCGCCGGCGATGGTGAAGTTCGTCGCCGCGGTGCCGGCTGTGGACCGCAGACGCGTTGGGAACAACTCCGCTCGGTGGGCCCCGCCTGACGGTACGAGAGCGAAGGTGCCGAACGCAGACACGACGATTGCGACGACCAGCCCCGGAACGCTCGTCGCTGTGTACAGACCCACACCACCCGTGGAGGCCAGGAGGAGCGCAGCGACTGCGGTGTTGCGCCGACCCCAGTGGTCGGCGAGTCGGCCGCCGACGAAGAAGCCGAAGCCACCGATGGTCCCTCCGAGCAGGACCACCACGATCGTGGTGCCCGTGCCGAGGCCGACCTGGTTGGCGAGCCGCTCCGTGGTGAATGCGGTGACAAAGCTGCCGAAGGCGGATGCGAGGAAGCCGGCTGCGGCCACCTTGAAGAAAGTGAGAGCCCAGGGTCCTCTGATCAGTTCGTTCCAGCGAGCCTGGGTGGAGCGAGAGGACGGTCCGGTCTCGGGGACGGCCCGGAAGAGGAACGGGACCAGTAAGAGCCCGGCGGCAACCAGCAGGTGGGGGATCCGCCATGACTCGCCTCCACTATCGGCGAGGGGCAGGGCGAGGATGGCCAGCCCGGCACCCAGGGAGACCGCGGCGCCGTAGAACGAGATGGCATAGGCACGGTTCACCGGGGTGACGGCCTCGGCGAGGATCACGACCGCCAGGCCGGCCATGACCGCGGTGCCCGTGCGGAGGGCGGCGTGCGTGAGCCCGAACTGCCAGGACTCGACGACCGCTCCGGTCAGCGCCCCTCCACCGAGGACGAGGAGGACCCCGATGAGGAATGGCCGCTTCCGTCCCCGCCGATCGGCCAGCCATCCAAGTGGCAGTGCGGCAAATGCGGCGAGCCTGGCGAGCCCGATGAGCAGGCTCATCTCGGCCTCGTCCAGGCCCAGGCCGACCCGGGTGAACGGGAGCGTGGCCGACACTTGCGACTGCGCGAAGCCCTGGACCAACCCGGCGGTCCAGATGACGAGGGTCACGCGGCGATCGGCCGGTGTGAACCGGTCTACGGGCATGACGAGTCGCAGCAGGCGGATCAGCACCAGCCCAGGCTACGAAACCCCACAAGGACTAGTCCCCCACGCCGTGGGGGTGGGGGGTCGGTTCCCAAGTCAAGTGCGGCCTGACGCGACGCTCTGTACACCGCCCGCGCCCGTTACGGTGACGCCATGTTCGAGAACGTCGCCGATGCGGGGTTCCTCCTCCAATTGACGGTCGCCTTCGGCGCCGGTGTGATCTCCTTCGTCTCGCCGTGCGTCCTGCCGCTGGTGCCCGGGTACCTCTCGATGATGTCCGGCTATTCCGCCGCCCAACTCGAAGCCGGCGACGTCTCCAGGACGCGCATGATGCGGGTGATCCTGGCCTTCATCGGCGGATTCACAATCGTGTTTGCGGCGATCGGGGCGGTGGCGTCGTCGCTGAGCCAGTGGTTGATCCGTAACCAGGACACGCTGACGATGGCGGCCGGATGGGTGGTGATCGTCTTCGGGCTCCTCATGGTAGCAATGGCGGTCTCCAACCGCGGCCCGCTGGCCTTCTTCTCCCAGGAGCGCCGGGTCGATGTTCGCCCATCCCGGCTCGGTGTGTGGGCGCCCCCGGTGATGGGAGCTGCGTTCGCCTTCGCATGGACGCCGTGCATCGGACCCGTACTCACAGTCATCATCGCCACCGCCTCCACCCAGGCGACTCTGGGCAGGGGAGTGGTTCTCTTGATCGTCTACTCCCTGGGCCTCGGGGTGCCGTTCCTGCTCGCCGGTCTGGGCATGTGGAAGCTGTTTGGCAAGGCGAAGCCACACGCGCGCAAGATCGCCATCGTGTCCGGGGTGCTGCTGGCCGGGTTCGGCGTGGTCATGGTGACGGGTCAACTCAACGTCATCGCCAGCTGGTTCACCCGCATCATGACCACGATCCCTTGGCTGGAGGACCTGGCGACGGTATGAGCTGGATCGCCCCCGTCACCCCCGAATTGGTCTGGTTCTCCGGTCCCGACACGGTCAGGTTCCTGAACGACATCATCAGCCAGGAGATCGGGACGATGAGCCCCGGTCAAGCGAGCCGGTCGTTTCTGCTCGCTCCCCGGGGCAAGCTCGACCACCTGCTCTGGGTCTTGCGCGGCGAAGACCTTGTCGGTCTGGTCGCCGACCCCGGGCGTGGGGAGGATCTGGAGACGACTCTCCGGCGCTACCGGATCCGGGTCAAGGTCGACATCGAGCGCGACACCAGGCCCTTGTGGTTGGTCATGGGAGAGGGCGAGTCGGGCTGGACTGGCGGTCCAGACGCACCGTTGTCCGCTGACCTGTCGTGGCCGGGTCAAGCGCGGCGGTTGGTCTCAGAGGACCCGGGACTGCCCGTGGGTACGGCGGAGCAGTACGACGAGGCGCGGATCAAGGCCGGAGAGCCTTTGTGGGGAGTGGATGTTGACGACGGGACGATTCCCCAGGAGACGGGTCTCGAGGATCGGATGGTCGACTTCAGCAAGGGCTGTTTCCTGGGCCAGGAGCTGGTGGGCAGGATCCACATGCGCGGCCACGTCAACCGGTTCTTACGTCACCTCGAGCTGTCGTCGCCCGTTGCCGCCGGCACAGCCGTCACCGACGATGGCAAGGAAGTGGGCACGATGTCTTCGGTTGCCGGCCTGCTCGGCCTGGGAATGGTCCGCCGGGAGATCGAGCCGGGCGCCAAGGTGGAGGTTGGGGGAGTGTCAGCGATCGTTCGCGAGACTCCCGGATAGGAAAAACGCCAGGCAGTGCCTGGCGTTTCTTGTGCCGGAGGCGGGACTCGAACCCGCACGGGGTTTCCCCCAATGGTGTTTGAGACCATCTTGTCTCCCAGTTCCAACACTCCGGCAGGCATCAGACTCTCTGGTGAGGGCTCTGAGTCCCCAATTGTACTCCAGGACTTTGGTCCAACCCTTGGTCCGACCACTCCTGGGTGTGGTCAGGCCATCGCGCCAGGTCTTGATCGTGCCGCGCGGGATGTTCGCCGGCCGACCTCGCAGTCGTTCCCTCCTGCTCTGATCAGGCGTAGGGCCTCTTGAAGCTCGGATTCAGGCCTCATGTTGTCACGATATGCGAGGTGTCTGACAGGTTTGGGACAGGAGTCGGGCTAGTACCGTCGGGGACGTGCCCACCCTCGCTCTCCTCGACGGCAACTCGATCGCGTATCGCGCCTTCTACGCCCTGC
>CAZGWX010000082.1:0-8380 GCA_964529515.1 uncultured Acidimicrobiaceae bacterium | reverse complement strand
CACCGAATCTAACAACCCCTGGACAGACCGGCATCCCAAGTTAGGGTTCTCGACCGGTGGACATCCTCGCCTCGATGCGCTCCCTGGGACACCGCTACCGGGCCCTATGGGTTGGTCAAGCCCTGGCGCAGTTCGGGACTTATGTCGCCTTCTTCAGCATCCCGCTGCTCATCGAGTACATCAACAAGGACAGCAGCACCCTCGAGTACGCCCTCGCCTACGCCCTCGAGAACATCCCGATCGTCCTCACCGGTCTGGTGGGCGGCGTGCTCCTCGACCGCTGGCACCTGCGACCGATCATCGTCGCCACCCATCTGATCCGAGCCAGCGCCTTTTTCTACCTGTCGGCGACGGCGGATGCCGGCCTCGAAGTGAGCACGGTCTTTGCCATCGCCTTCATCATCGGGACGATGTCGACGATGTTCGACGGGGCCCTCTACGCCCTGGTTCCCAACCTCGTCCGCAAAGACCAGCTCCCCCGGGCGAACTCCCTGATCACGGCGACGATCCAGGCGAACTTCGCCATCGCGCCCCTGATCGCCGGCATCCTCACGGCGGTCTTTGCCAGCCCGGAGATCGGCCTGTTCCTTACCGGTCTCCTCTTCGTCGGTGCCGCGATCTCGATGCGTGGGGTGGGGCGGGTCGCCCACCACCGGTCGCCCACCGACACCCGAAGCCCCTTCTTCACGGAGGCCGCCAACGGCATCCGTTACGTCTGGGCCGAGCCACGGCTTCGCCTCACCACGATCGCCGCCGCTTCGGCCAACCTGGTGATGGGGTTCATCGAGGGCACCTGGCTGGTCCTCTTTCGTGACGTCATCGGCGCCCAAACCCCCACACAGCGGGGACTCCTCCTCAGCGTGATGGGGGTCGGCGGCGTCATGGGCGCATTTCTCGCACCTTCGTTCTCCAGGCGTCTGGGGCTCGGCAAGGCACTCGTCGTCGGAATGGCGATCACCGGTGTCGGGATGTACGCCTTCATGTACACGACGTTCGGCTTGGTCGCGATCCTGCTCCAGATCTTTTGGATGGCAGGCGTCTCGATCGTCAATGTCCCGATCGCGACGATCCGCCAGATCTACGCATCGCCGTCGATGCTCGGCCGGGTGATCACGGCAAGCCGCGCCATCGGCTGGGTCACCATCCCCCTCGGCGCCGTGATCGGAGGGGCCCTGGGTACGACCGACGACACCTATCGGTGGGTGGCGCGCGCATTCCCCATCTTGTTGATGGCCACAGCCTTGTGGCTCTTCACGACCGTGATCTGGTCGGACACCGTTGGGCCCAGCGATGGCGAGGAGGCCCCTCTCGAACCAGACGAGCTTCAACAAGAGGGCCTGGAAGTCGATATTGAAATCGACTTGGACGAACACAAGGAATGACCGCGTCTTCCCCGACCCAGCGCCTCTTTGGGCGTTTCGGTGTCGATACTCGTGCCCTGGCAGTGGTCAGAGTTGGAGTCTCGGCGATTGTCATAGTGGAGTGGTTCGTCGAGGGCGCCCCGGACGGTCTGACCAGTCTGGTCGACGGCGCCCGGTGGCTGTTGCTCCCCCTGGTGGTGGTCCATCTCGTCGGGTTCCGAACCGGGATCACCTCGGTGCTGATGTGGGTCGCGTACGGAATCCCCGTCCGCGCTGACATCCTCATCACTGGGACCGAGGTCCACCTCGGCCGCTACTGCATCGCGCTCATCCTGTTCTGGTTCATGTTTCTCCCCGTCGGTGAGCACCTGTCCTGGCAGGCTCGAGGCCGCAGCCAGCCGCGAGTGATCCTTTCCGTCGCATCCGGAGGCCTCCTGCTCCAGTTTTTCGTCATCTATTTCTGGGCAGGCGCCACCAAGCATCTCGGGGAGTGGCTGGTTCAGCGCACCGCTCTCTACGACGTGCTGTCCAATCCGGAGCACGGTTCGGCGCTGGGCATGGAGATGCTCGATTATCCGGCGATGCTCGCGGCGGGTTCGGTGGCAACTGTGGCGATCGAGGTGATCGGCTCCCTGTTGCTCTTCCTCCCCTACAGGGGCATCGCCAATCGCCGTGTGATCCTGGTCGGCGCATTCATCCTGTTCCACATCGGGATGGCCGCCTTCATGACCCTGCAGTTCTTCCCGTACGTGATGATGGTCGCTTGGCTGGTCTTCCTCCCACCGGCGTTCCTGGACCGTCTGACCCGAACCAAATCCAAGACCGAATCCGACCGTTCCCCTCTGCGGAATGCCATCGCCGGTGTGGCAGTCGCCTATGTCTTCGTTTCGAGCCTCGTTACCTGGCTCTACTACCCCGCCAGCGAAGGGTGGCCGGCGGTGGTCCAAGAGGTGGGGCGTCATGTCCTGCTCTACCAGCAGTGGGCGATGTTCAGCCTCCCCTCCTCACTGTGAGCACCGGCCCCCGCCCCGAGTTCTGGCGCTTGTTGGACGAGACCCGGCCCGCAAGCGAGAGTCCCCGGGTCCACGCCGACGCCCTGAGGACCCGACTGACCGCCCAGGGCATTGACGCGACCCTCGCGTTCGACCAAGACATGCACACCGCCATGGCCGCGCTCAACACCTGGGACCTGTGGGGAGCCGCATACCTCGCGCTGGGCGGCTGCAGCGACGACGCTTTCGAGTACCTGCGCGCATGGGCCGTGGGCAACGGCGAGGTGACCTGGGCGCTCGCCGCCCACGAACCCGAGGCACTGTTCCTCAACCTCCTAGCGGGCCTCGACTCGCCTTCTCTGGGTCAACGCCTCGATCAGGGTGAGCACCTCCTCTATGCGGCAGGGAGGGCTCATGAGGCGCTGACCGGCCGGTGGATCGACACTGCGCATGCACCGGACGAAGGGCCCAGTGGTGTGCCTTGGGAAGAATCCGACCTGCCGCTCCGATTCCCGGACCTCCACCGGACGGTCGCGCCGCTGTGGGAGGCAGAAGCGGCCGCCCTAACGGGGCAACTCGCCGTCGTCCAACTCTTGGCGGATGGTCTCGATGCAGCGGCGACCGGCAACCACGCTCGCGCCGAAGAGATCCTGCGCCCCCTGTTCGACGATCGCGACTCATGGGCACTCATCGCCACCAACCCCGACTCGCGAGTGGGAGTGGCCTACGCCTTGGGGATCGGCGACCTGATCGCCGGGAGAGTGGATCGTGCTGCGGAGACGTTCCGGCGGGTCATCGACGACGTGGACCAGCACGATGAACTGAGACGGGGACTGGCCCAGGTCGAACTCGCCCGAGGTGATCTCGACGCGGCGGCCGCACTACTCGACCCGACACCGCAAGCCGCACGCTTCGACCGGATCCTCAGCGCGAAGCTCTCTTGGCGGCGCGGTGACTCCGACGATGCCATCAGGCGCGCTCGCGACGAATTGGCGCGCCCGACCAGCAAGGACGATCACCCGTGGGACATTGCCGGTTCCCTGCTCCAGGCGGGCCACATCCTGGTCGACGCCGGGCTCGTCGACGATGCTCGGCGCGCCGCCAAGGCGATGAAGCCGCGCCTGCGAAAAGCTCCCCCAGACCTGGAGCTGGTCATTGAGCTCCGCCTGTTGGAAGCCTCCGTGGAACGGATCCAGGGAAGGCCGGACAAGGCGCTGAGTCGTATCGCCGCGGTCAGAAATGCCGAGGGCTACTCACTCGCCGCCTGGCATCGCGAGCACGCGCGCACGCTTCGCGATTTGGGCAGAGCCGCCGAGTCCGTCGGGGAGTACCACACGGCCATTGACCTGCTGACCGAGGCCGGCGAGCGGTGGGAGTCCGCTGATTTGCAGCGGGAGCTCGGCGCACTGGAGCGTTAGGCACCACCGGGCGCGATTGCCCGAATGTGCTGGATGTTGTCGACGATCTCGAGTCGCCAGGTGACCTCGTCGATCTTCCACTCGGCCCTGTGCCCGACATCCCGGTAGTCCTCAAGAGCCAGTCCACCGAGGCCGCGCTCGAAGTACTCATCGAGACAGGCCTGTGAATACGGGTGGACGACATGGCACAGATGGATGACTAACCGATGGGCGTTCTCATCGCTGATCCACGAGCTGACAAGGAGGGCATAGATGTCGTCGGTGCGGTCGTCGTAGGCCCCTGCAACCAGGCTCGAGTCGTTGAACCGGTACGAGAAGGCGTCGAACCGGCCGGACTCCGGAGTCCGCGGGATCCCCTTGGTGATGTTCGGGGGCACCGAGGCCTCGTTCCATCGCGCTGTCAAGTCGGGCAGCGAGATGCCAAGTGAGTCAGAGGCCGTGGAGGCAGGCTGCGTGGGCAGCGGCGCCAATGTCCCGACTGGCGGTGACCCCTGGTTGGTGGGCCACCAAGCGACGATGGCAATGATCACGAGCAGAAAGCCGACGCCGACGAATCCCCACACCCCGGCGCGTTTGAAGAGCTGGACCAAGCTGTCGTCCATGGGTGCCCGCCCGCCGAGCCCGAGCGAGGGGTCGGCGGCCTGCGCCTCCTCAGGCAGCGTCGCAGGTTTCTCCATATCCCGTTATCGGAAAAAGGAGAGCAATAACTGAGCGGACAAGGGGAAGGGGCCCGGTTCCCCGGGCCCCTTCCCTACTGGTCGGTCGGCTCCTAGAAATCGCCGGCGGTGGGCAGTCGGTCGGGTCCCGCCACGAAGGACGAGTCCGCGACTCCCGTCGACAAGGCGTTGCGCAGGTACACGACGCCATTCGAGGGCCGGTAGAGACCGATCGAGTCCTTGCCGTCAGCGTTCCAGTCTCCGGCAAACACCACGTCTCCGGGGTTGCCGTAGAAGAACGAGATATCCGCCACACCCTGGGTGTTGGTGTCGCGCAGATAGACGAATCCATCAGACGCACGCCGCAATCCAGGGGTGTCTATCCCGTCGCCGTTCCAGTCACCAACGAACGGGACGTCGCCCGGGTTGCCAAAGATGAACGAGTACTCGGCGGCGCCGAGACCTCCGTTGTTCTGGCCCAACTCATTGATGATGTAGAACCGTGCTTCGGATGGACGGTAGATCGAGACAGTGTCGAATCCGTCTCCATCGAAGTCACCGACGATTGGAACGTCGCCGGGGTTTCCGAAGAAGAACGAGATGTCCGCGATCCCCTGCGTGTTGGAGTTGCGCAGGTAAACGAACCCGTCCGACTGGCGGTAGAGGCCAGGAGTGTCCTCGCCGTCACCATCCCAGTCCCCCATGAAGGGGATGTCACCGGGATTCCCGTAGAAGAAGGACTTGGCTATCGAACCGCCGTCCCACAGCTCCCAGAAACCGGTGTTGATGCCGACGGTCGCCACCTTCGCCCCTGTGGGCGGAGGAATCACCGGCTCGGCGGTCACCGTCGTCGTCTGGTACTGGTCACCAACCTGGTTGTTCGGGAACAGCCACAGCGTCTCGCCCGACCCTTCGACTCCGAGCGTGCCTCCCGCGCCACCCGGCACTTCGATGAAGTTGCCGATCTCGGTGGTCACAAGACTGCTGAGGTCGATCGGAAGGTCCTCGAGGACACCGGCGACGGTGTCGTCACGCAAGTCGAAGATGACGACATCGGCAGTCATCTCGTCTCCAGGTGGGTTGATCCCGAAGTCACCGGTCAGGTCGACCAGCAGGACGCCTGTCTCGTCGTTGAAGTCGGCAGGAACGAAGTACTGAAGCGACGCTCCACCGAGGTTGAGGTCGAACAGTGCTGTCACGTACTGGCCGTTGAACTCCCCGGTGCCGGTAAGCAGACCGAGGTCTGCCGCCACGACGGCGTAGTCGTCGGCCCCGTCGCCATCAACGTCCAAGAGAACATCGATCTCGTACGGGTTGAGCACTTCGACTTCCTCGAAACCGAGACCGATCTCGAGAACATCGAAGCCCCCGCCGTCCCATGCGGTGTAACCCATGGCCTGGACCATCCCACCGTCGCCCTCGCCAGCGAGGTTGTAACCGAGGGCGAAGCCGTCGGCACCGCCGTTGCTGATGTCAACGCTGGCTTCGCCACCGGTGGCCGAGATGTCTGAAGCCGGGTCCATGACGGCCAGCACACCGACAACCATCGTGTCGTCCTCGTTCGCCTGGTTGGTCAGCTTGACCCAACCGTCGAACTCAGTCTGATCGAAGTCCCATAGGTCGGCTGGCATCTCCGACGGATCCCAACTCAATGTGATGTCGAAGGCCCCCGAGCCGCCGGAAGTGGTCACTTCGGCTGGAACGTCGAGTTCGACGCCGGCCAGATCCCCACGGGGTGTGAACTCGATGTCGTAAGTCGCATCACCGGCGAGCCGGTTCACCGTGATGGCGCGGCTGTCGTCACCCGCGTCGAGTGGGTTGATCCGCCCGAACGAGATTCCCCCAGGAGACGCGAAGGCCTCGAGGTCGAGGACAGCAACGTCCGCCTGAGCCACGCCGGTCCCCTGCCGTGCCAGAGGCACGGAGGATGGCAGCGCCGGACGGGCAGAGTTCATGATCAGGGCCTTCACTTCGGCCGGCTCCAGATCGGGGTACTTGTGAAGCACCTGGGCAGCCAGGCCGGCGATGTGCGGCGTGGCCATCGACGTCCCGTTCGAGGAGGCGCCACCGGTCCCGCTGCCGGCATCGGCGGAAATGATCCCGAAGCCGGGAGCCGACACGTCGGGCTTGAAGCCGTTGCCGTGTCCCGGTCCGCGCGACGAGAAGTCCGCCATCGTGTCGTCGAGTCCCGGAACAGGGATCTCGATGTCGTCCGACAAAGTGACGTTGACCGGGCCCGGATCGAGCTCCGCGCGAATCGCGTTGCCGTCTGCCAAGCGCACCATCACGCCCGGGATCGTGGGTTGATCAGGGGCACCGTTCTGGCCCATGACGATTGGCGCGCCATCGACGTTGTTCCGCACGACCGCCGCCACCGCTCCCGCGGCCTGGGCGTTCTGCAGCTTGACCGTGAAGTCGCAAGTCCCGCGTGTCAAGAACGCAATGTTCCCACTCACGGCCCCACCGTTGGTCAATGGGGTACACGCGTCGAATGGCAAGGTCTCCACCAGGTCGCCGGTGACGTCTTCTTCCAGGGACCCGAAATCGCCGATTGCCATCTCGAACGGGTCGTCGAGTTCTACAGGCGTGTTTACCACCAGGCCATTGACGGTGAAGCCGCCATCCACAGACGCGGCCACGGAGATGGCGCCATCGGACACCCCAGGCGAACCCGTGATATAGGGGTTGTTTCCCGCGTTTCCGGACGCAGCCACGACGACGATACCGAGAGCGACGGCGTTGTCCGTGGCGATCGACGAGGGGTCGTTGAGCACCCCGTAGTCGGACCCGAGGCTCATGTTGACCACGTCGACATGGTCGTCAGTGCTCAGGTCATTGTTGGGGTCGAGGGCCCGCTCCAACGCGTCTGACACCAGGTCGGTGCAGCCAGTGATGTCGCCGAAGACCTTGAATGCGTACAGGCTGGCGCCAGGAGCCATGCCTTCGCCCGTTTCCAAGCTGCCATGCCCGGCGGCGGTGCCGGCGACATGAGTCCCATGGCCGTGGACATCGAGTGGGTCGGCGTCCGGACTGGGCGTTTCGATGGCAGGATCGCCGCACGGGTTGTAGTTGGGCCCGGCGAAGTCAAACCCTCCGATGACCTTGGCGGTCGGGAACGTGCCCGGCTCGATGATCCCCGTCTGGTTGTCCTCGTAGGCCTCCACCGTTCCCGGTCCGTCGAAGGCCGAATGGGTGTAGTCGATACCGGTGTCGATGATGGCGATCGTGATCCCATCCCCGTCCCACCCGGCGCCCTTCACTAGGTCTCCACCTATGAACGGAACGCTGTCCTCGTTGGTGAGGTGGTAGCGCGTGACCCCGGTGACGTTGAGAACACCGGCCGTGGCACGGATAGCAGGAATGTCGCCCGCCCTTACCGTGACCCGAAGGCCATTGGCTGCAACCTGCATGTCCGACAGTTCCTCGATGATTTCGTCGGAGAGCACGCCGCGGACCGCGGCCTGTTGGGCGAGCACGCGGTTGCCCTGCGCCTTCTGCGCGGCGCTGGCCGCACCGTCCACGGCCACTTCAGCCACCGCGGGCTCATCAAGTTGGATGAAGACCTGGACGATGTCGTCCGGGCTCCTCAATCTGAAGTCGCTGGAAACAGTTCCCGATGCCCTCTCCGCGCGGTCCGCGGCGCTGAAGCCGTCGGGTACCGCAGCAGAGAGCGGGCTGGTTACGGCTAGCAGTGAAGCCAGCATTGCGACTATGGCGAGTATCGCCGTTCGTCTCATCAAGTGTCCCCTCTTGTTTGACTACGTGTGTCTTGACCGGGAAGCCCCGGTCCGCGACTCCCCATGCCCGAGACGAGCATGAGACAAACCTACACAATCGAGGCCGAGCTTGCATCCGGAGGTGCTTCGGTACTCGGGAGGCCTGGTGCTCAGGGGATAACCGGAAACTAGTAACCCCCCGCGCCGGGTTGAATGGCGCCGGTGAAGAAGATCGGC
>CAZGWX010000081.1:0-7482 GCA_964529515.1 uncultured Acidimicrobiaceae bacterium | reverse complement strand
ACGACGGCGTCGACGAGGGTGAGCAGGTTGGGGTGTGGGGCGAGGTCGAGTCGCTGTGCCACGCTCGGCCACATGGCGTCGAGATCGACGAGGACGGTGTCAACCCGGCGCGCCAGCTGCCAAGCCAAGCCGACGGCAACCTCGGTGGTGCCCACCCCGGCGCTGAGACCGACAACCCCGATCGTGGTGGCACGCCGGGCTTGGGAGGGGCGCCGACGGACGGGCGGTGTCGTGGCAGCGAGAGTCGCCGCCTGGGAGAGGAACTCATCGGCCGTGGCGTCCGACTCGATCACGTCTGCGATGCCGCACTCGAGGAGCCGGCGCTTGGCGTCCGGACCGTCGTCACGGTCGTAGACACCGATCACGTGTCTCCCGTCTTGACGCAGAAGCGCCACCAGACCCGGAGTGAGAAAGGAACACACGTCATCGATGAGAAGTACGTCGAACCGCGTCTCCTGAGCCTGGGTCGCGTCCAGAAGCCGGCCGGCGACCCGCGCCCCGCCGTGGTCGAGCACATGGCGGTGAAGCCGGTCGGGCCAGGAACGGGCAGAAGCCGCTATCGCGAGGTCAAGATCCGGGTCCACCCGACACCGCTCCCACCGCCGGGGCGCCCGTTGAACGCACCACGTCGATCCTCCCTGCTGCCATTGCTTGCGCCAGCGCCAGCGCCTCCGAAGCGTCGACGCCGACCACCACGTAGTAGTCCGCACCACCGAACGACCCGGAGCCGACTTGGGGCACGGCGATCACCTCCGCATCGGTCACCACGAACTGCGGAGTCCCGTCGTACACGGCTATCACATCGACCCGGTCACCAGACACAAGAGATCCGCCCGCCGCCCGCGACTCCTCGACCGGAAGGCTCATCGCCCGCATGCCGGACGCGGATCCGGCCGGTGCAACCGAGGCGAGATCGAGCACCGCCCCTTCGTCCAATGCCCGCGACACCACCGATCCCAGGAGATCCGGGAGACCTCCGTCGGTCACCAGGGATTCGAGCCCGGCAAAGTCGGCATCCATCGGGACCAGTCGCACCATGTCGGCCGAGAGAACCGAGCCGGCGGGGATCGGGCGCTCGGCGACCGCGACCAAAACACTTGCGCCGCGGTCCTGGAGGGCGAGAATGTTGAGGACGAAAGCGAGCACCACCGCGAGCGCGATGAGGACGTGTGATGCCGAGAGGCGACGACGACTTCGCCGGCCTGCCGGCTGTGAGGTGCCCGCTTCCCTCGTGACGATTGAGGGCTTCAGCGTCAAGTCTCGGAACCTATCCAACGGTGCAATATGAATGTCGAGAGCGCGAAAAGATGACCTTCGAACAGGACCCTGACCTGGCCTCCGAGCTCCGGCGCTCCATGGGCCGGGAGATTGCCGAGGAGGCCGCGGAGGACGAACGGCTTACTGCCACCTACGACCGGCGCCGGTTCGACATGACCACGGTCGCCAAGGAGATGGTGAACCAGGGTTCCCGCGTCTCCGTCGTCTACTCGGGCCACAACTTCAGCGGCCTCGTCGTCGGCGGCGGAACCGATCACGTCACCGTGGAGGGATCGGGGCAGACGGCCGACATCCGCCTCGAGGCGGGCTTCTGGTCGATCCTTCCCGAACCAGAGACCGGGACGGTTCGCGGCGGAGCCATCGCGACCGATGAGACGTTGACGGCACGACTGTCCGAAGCAGCCGATCGGGGCGGCATGGTCCGCCTGGCACTCGCCGGCGGCGAACTCGTGATCGGGACGGTCGGCGTGGTCGCCAGGGACCACGTCGAACTCCTCGACGCAGACGGCCGGGCGCTCTACGTGCCGGCGGGGCTGATCCTGGCGATCGTCAGGTCGTCGTCGAATCAATGACCTCATCCTCGGCGTCGGTCGCCGCAGGATGGGCCCGGATGAACTCGTAGACCTCGTCGCGGAAGAACTTGAAGGTCCGCCCGCCGGGGAGCTTGTAGGCAGGAAGCCTGCCCTCCCGGGCGTAGCGCCGGACCATCTGGACGTTCATACCAAGCAGCTCTGCCACCTGGGCCGCGTCGAGAATCGGCGGGTAGTCCTCAGCCATGAGTCATCCTCATCATTCACCTCGATGGTACGGAAGTTCTCGATACATGAGAAGGGGGTCGTTCCGGGGCGCCGGTGATACCGGACACCCCGGAACTCGGCTCCCAAGCGGGCTGCGGAGCCGCCTCAACCTCCGGAAGTGCTCGTCGACCCCTCCGGCAACGTGGTGCTGTCGGGAAGGGAGGTCGTGCCCCCCGGAAGAGTGGTGTTGGTGCCCGGAAGCGTGGTGTCGGTGGCCGGAACCGTGGTGCCGGGATCACCGTTGTTCGCGTCGTCTCTGCCTACCAGCCAGATCACGAACACGATGGCCAGGACGATGACAATCGCCGTCAGGACGTAGGCCCCGTAGGACGAGCGTGGATCCGGCGGTGGTGGCGTCGCCGGGGGTCTTGGATCGTAGGTCATTATTCAATCCCTCCTTGAGATGTCTTCCTACGCGTACCCCCAAGACCGCTGACGGGAAACACACTCGTAAACCGGATGCCGTCGTTGTGCGTGTTATCCACGAGATGACATCACCATCCCAGACGAGGAGAACCGTCATCCCGGTTAGGAAGAGCACGAACCCGGTCCCCTTCGAGGGCTTCTACAGGGCGGAGTACCCGCACATGGTCGCTGTCGCCCGCGCCTTCGCCCCGGACCGGTCGTCAGCCGAGGATCTCGCCCAAGAGTCCTTCGCCGCCGCTCACCGCAACTGGGATCGGATCTCCCGGTACGAAGACCCGAGGGCGTGGGTGCGCCGGGTCCTGATCAACCGGGCAACATCGATGAGGCGCCGGCTGGGCGCCGAGCGCAGGGCAATCGCCAAGGCGGGGCATGACCCCCGGCGAGGCGTGGCGCCCGACCTGAGTCCCCCCACGACCGAAGTGTGGGACGAAGTGCGGCGACTGCCCCGACGGCAGCGACAGGCCGTCGCCCTCCACTACGTGGGGCAACTGTCCACCGAGGAAATCGCCGACGCCATGGGCTGTTCGACCGGGGCGGTGAAGTCACACCTCCACCGTGCTCGTCTCACGCTCAAGGACCGCCTCTCCGATTGGAACCAGGAGTGAACATGAACGACTTCGAGAACAGGATGAACCGCGCGGCCGAGGAGCTGCGCCAGTCGACCAGATCGTTGACACCACCTCCGACGCCCGGGAAGCACCTGGAACCGGCTCCCGCGAGCAAGGGTTGGCTTGTTTTCGCCGGTGCCTTCGCCGTGGTGGCGATCACTGTCGGAATACTGCCGCTGTTCGACCGCGAGCCCGGCCTTCCGGTCGGATCTTCCGATACCACGACGCCGGTGGCTCCCCCCGAGACGACCGTCGTCACGACCATCCCGACGACCGTCGCGGCCGAGTGCTCGGCGACTGGTGTGGCTGTGCCGTCAGAGCCGACCGATCTTCCCGATCAAGTGTCCGACGTCCGGCTCGGCATCGTCGAAGCTGCGGCGGCCTGCGATCTGGCGACCCTAGAAGGCCTCGCGGCGGCCAACTTCACCACCCACTTCGGAGGCGGCGGCGTCGAGGAGCTGCGCAACTGGGAAGAGGCCGGCGACGGCAAGCTCGGAATCCTTCTCGAGATCCTCGGGATGTCGTACGGCATCCAGGAGACCGGCGACGGCGACACCTACTACGTGTGGCCGGCAGCCTTCGCCTACGACAGCTGGGACGAGATCAGTGACGAGCACATGGACGAGCTACGGGCCATCTACACCGAGGAGGAGTTGGAGCAGCTCTCGCTGATGGGCGTGTATGCCGGATGGCGGACAGGGATCAGCGCCGACGGTGACTGGCGCTTCTTTGTGGCCGGCGACTGACAACTGGCTTGGTCCCCCAGGCCGACAGGTCTGGGGGAAAGTCCCTGCCGGCCGAAGAATGAGGCCGGGAGGTAGGGGGCACCTACCCCAGGGCTGGGGCCGCGGGGACCCCTTCCCCCTTCGTTTCACTCAGGGGGACCGAAGCGCCGCGCGTCACGACCTTCTCCTTCACCAGCGGCGTCATCTCCCCGAGCTCATACGCAAGAACCACCAGTTCGTCTCCCGACTCCATTCGGAAGCCGTGAGGTGGGTTGGCGACGGTTTGTCCGTCGCGGGTCACCGCGAGGACGGTGGCGTGGTGATCCGCTCGCATCATCGTCGCCAACTCGGCGGTGGACATACCGACCGCCTCTTCCGGCATCGAGACCCGGTAGAGCTGGGGGTCTTCGCTCCCGGACCCCCCGACGATGTCGGTGACCAGCTCCGCCAGCCCCGGATAGAGAGCGGACCTGGCGAGGAGCCGGGAGCTGAGCTTGGAGGTCACCAGGAGCTCGTCGACGTCGGCCCGCCGGAAGTGAGGGACATGCATCGGATTGTTGACCTCGGCCACGGTCCTCACCTGCGGGGCCACCGACTCGATCGCCAGCACCGTCAGAATCGAGTGCAGGTCGGCCTCGTTGGACGAGTCGGCAGGGCAGACGATGGCAGCCAGGGCATGCTCGATACCGGCGCGCTTCAGGTCCTCCTCGGACGTAGTGTCACCACGGACGAAGTACGCCTTGTCGGTGGGTGCCTTCTCCGAGTCGTGGATCACGACCACACGCGTGGTGCTCTCGTCGCCGATCAACTCGTCGATGAGGTCGCGTGCGGTCGGATTCCACCCGCAGACGATGACGTGATCCCGATAGCCCGAAGCGCCCATTCCCTGTCCCTCCTTCAATAGGAACTCGATGACAAACCCGACGAGGACGCCGGTCATGGTGGCGACTATCGCCACTCCGAACAGCCCGAGCAGCCAACCCACCACCCAGCCAACAGGACCGGATGCGAACGATGCGTCGCCCTGGCCAAGGACCGTCGTCGACGACCAGTAGACGGCCTGACCCATGCTTCGCAGGGTGCGGTCGGTCTCGAGCATCCACACCAGTGCGCTGGAGAGGACGATCGTCGCGGCGAGAGCGATGATGAGGGGGCGGAAGAAGCCGCCCTCGATGCGTGAGGTGATGCGCCGGATGTGCCAGAGGACGCGCTGGATGCCCGGCACCTCGACCATGACGCTCAAGGGGTTGCGCACGGCCGGGAATCTAACGCCGGGGGGAGGATCTCTGGCGCCGGGAACGCGCAACGAGCACAGTTCCGACAAGAGCCCCGAGTCCATTGGCAACGAGGTCAAGCGCATTGTTGGCGTAGTCGCCCACGTTGACCTCCCCAACGCTGGCTCCGATGAACTCGCCGGTCTCGACTACCGCGCCTCCGCCCATGACCGCGAGCCACACGATCAGAGGGAGGCCGGCGTGCCCACGAGGGGCGTCGGGGCCCGTGACTCTCTCAACCGCTTCCCAGGCGGCGAGGCTGAGCCCCGCGGCAGCGGTGAAGTGGAACACCTTGTCGAACCCAATCGGGCCGAGCACGTCGACCAGGTAGAGAGTGGTCCCATCGATCAGCACCACCCCGCCCAGCATGTTGCCCAACCCAACGAACGAGGCCAGCCAGAGAGCTCGGAGCGACCAGCCGATCGTCCGGTGGAGAAAGGCAAACAAGCCCGCCAGGGCGATGTTGATCCCCGTGTAGAGGATCGCCAGGGGACTGTCGACAGCCAGCCCGTAGGCTGCCAGCGCGAAGGTGTAGAGGGCCGTAAACCCGAGCAGGGCACGCATGAGCAGGATGAACCTAAGCACCCGGTAAGGTCGGAGTCGATGACCCAAGAACCCGAGCACACCGAGGTCGACGAAACACCCGCCGACGAAGACCCGTTGGTGCGGGAGCCGTCCAAGCTCATCCGCATCGCTTCGATGACCCGCGCCATGCTGGACGAGGCCCGCCAGGCCCCTCTCGACGAGGGGGGACGAGTGCGCATGGCTGAGGTCCACGCACGCTCAGTCGAAGAACTGCAGGATGTCCTCTCCTCTGAGCTCCAGGAGGAGTTCAAGGAGGTCATGGTCCCCCTCAACACCTCCGGTGCCACCGAGTCGGAGTTGCGCGTCGCCCAGGCGCAGCTCATCGGCTGGCTGGAGGGCCTCTTCCACGGGATCCAGGCGAGCCTGTGGACCCAACAGATGGCCGCACAGGCACAACTCGCCGAGGTGCAGAAGCGGGCTATCGGCCCCCGCACCCCCTCACCCGAGGACGACGCCTCCGGCCTTTACTTGTAAGGCCCCTCAGCCGACCTTGCGCTCCCGGACGGCCCGCTCCCGACGCACCCGCCTGCGCTCGCGCTCGCTGAGACCACCCCAGATCCCGAACTTCTCACCCATCTCGATGGCGTAGTCCAGACACTGGTCTCTCACCTCGCACTCGCCACAGATCGCCTTTGCCTTCCGGGTCGAAGCTCCTCGCTCCGGGAAGAAAAGGTCTGCGTCGGCGCCACGGCAGTTCGCGTAGTCCTGCCAAGAGAGCTCGCCCACGGCCAGGGCTTCGATGAGCTTGCTCTGCATCAGGTCTCCTAACAACCGTGTAATTACACGCGTGACATTATGGGACGGGGCGCGCGCCGTCAAGAGGATGTTGAGGTTTCTGGGTCTTGCGACCCAGAAACCTGTCAAGGCGGTCACCCGACCGGACCGCGAGGTCCCCGAGGCCCGTACTCCCCACCCACGTCTGGAGTACGGGAGCGGAGCACAGGGCCTTGCGCCCTGGCGGTTGGTGGCTCCGCCGAACTTGCCATAATGGGCTCAGCAGTGACAGCCACAACTGAGAAGACCAAGCGGGCACCCGTGCCGGTCGAGTTCTACCGATCGGCCGTTGGCAAGAAGTGGGTGATGGCGATCACGGGCGTCGTCATCCTCGGCTTCTCCCTCGCCCACATGATCGGGAACCTGAAGATGTTCCTCCCCGACGTGGACGGCATCCCTGACATCAACCTCTATGCGGAGTCGTTGCGGAGCCTCTTCTCCCCCATCGTCCCCGAGCACGTCTTCTTGTGGATTCTGCGCACCGGTCTCATCGTGGCCGCCCTCCTCCACGTCCATGCGGCCTACTCGCTGACCGTGATGAACCACCGGGCGCGGGCGATCGACTACCACAGCCCCCGCAGGTACGTTTCCGCCGACTACGCCGGCCGAACCATGCGGTGGAGCGGGACGATCTTTCTCGCCTTCCTCTTCTTCCACCTCGCCGACTTCACCTGGGGCATCGAGCCGGCCGCCCCCGAAGTCTGGGAACACGGCGAGGTGTACGCCAACTTCGTCGCCACCTTCCAGCGCCCGATCGTCACGGCGTTCTACGTCCTTGCGGTGACACTGCTCGGCATCCACCTCTATCACGGGGCTTGGTCGATGTTCCAGAGCCTGGGCATCAACCACCCCCGCTTCAACGCTGCCCGACGAGTCTTCGCAATCGTCGTGTCGGGGGTGATCACCATCGGATTCGCCATCCCGCCGCTCGCCATTGCTTTCGGGTTGTTGAAGTGACCATCAACCTCGACGCCAAGGTCCCGCCCGGGCCGATCGCCGACAAGTGGGAGAACCA
>CAZGWX010000080.1:0-12163 GCA_964529515.1 uncultured Acidimicrobiaceae bacterium | reverse complement strand
ACTCCAACCTGATGCCACCCAACTTCGAAGAGACCCTGACGGCCGACCAGATCGACGACATCATCGCCTACATCAAGTCGCTGGCCTCGTAGCACGCAGGTAAGCCTCGCCGCGCGGGGACAGCCGATAGCCGACCTCCAGGCTCTCGGTGAGCCCGAGCTCCTTGAGACGCCGCACACGCTGCTTGAAGTACTGACGTTCGAGACCCATCGCTTCCGCCAGCTCCGTGGACACTGTTTCGGGCCGCGCCTCGATCAGCTCCAGCGTTGGCCGGGTCCATGGTGACTCCGCGGACCGGTCCATTCGTGCGAGCCGTCGGCTCACTTCCTCGACCTGCGCTTCGTCCAGGTCGGCGTCACTGCGCAGGGCGATGCGCGGGTCGGGTCCGGCTGCCCTGACCTCGATCCGGAACAGACGACCGGGCATGCCATCAGCCCACGCCAGCATCTGCGCCCGGTCGACGAACCCGCCGCGGGCAAAGTCATCCGGCTCGAGCATCTCCGATTGGTCCACCTCGTCGATGGAGACGATCTCGACGAGCCCGACCGGGGTTCGCACCCTCGTTCCCTGCCTCACCCGTGAGGTCGCCCAGCGGCGCAGGACCACCGTCAAATCACCGCCGGCGATCCCGGCCAGTTCCCGCTGGGTGAAGCGCACCGGGCGAATCTAACCCCCGTCCTCCCGCCTGGGAATATGACACTAGGTGACTCAAGTTGTACTATTGGAGTTCACTCAAGATCACCCACAAGGAGCCTGGAAATGTCTAGAGCCGTCGGAATCGACCTCGGAACCACCAACAGCGTCATCGCTGCCCTCGAAGGCGGCGATCCCACCATCATCCCCAACTCAGAAGGGGGTCGCACCACGCCGTCCATCGTGTCCTTCAAGGACGGCGAGGTTCTGGTCGGAGAAGTAGCCAAGCGTCAGGCGATCACCAACCCGGACCATACGGTCCGTTCGGTCAAGCGCCACATGGGCACCGACTGGTCGATCGACGTCGACGGCAAGCACTACACCGCACAGGAGATCTCCGCTCGCATCCTCATGAAGCTGAAGCGGGACGCCGAGGCCTACCTCGGCGACACGGTCACCGACGCCGTCATCACCGTTCCCGCCTATTTCAACGACGCCCAGCGCCAAGCCACCAAGGAAGCCGGGCAGATCGCCGGACTCAATGTCCTCCGCATCATCAACGAGCCCACCGCCGCATCTCTCGCCTACGGTCTTGAGAAGGAGGAGGACCAGACGATCCTGGCCTACGACCTCGGCGGCGGAACCTTTGACGTGTCGGTGCTCGAGATGGGCGACGGCGTGTTCGAGGTCAAGGCCACCTCTGGTGACACCCAGCTCGGTGGTGACGACTGGGACGAGGCCGTGATGGACTGGCTGGTCACCGGGTTCAAGAACGATCACGGTGTCGACCTCAGCACCGACCGGATGGCCATGCAGCGGCTCAAGGAAGCAGCCGAGAAGGCGAAGATCGAGCTCTCCACCGTCTCGGAGACCGAGATCAACCTGCCCTTCATCACGGCGACCTCCGCGGGCCCGCTTCACCTCCAAGTCAAGCTGAGCCGGTCCGAGTTCCAGAAGCTGACGGAGGACCTCCTCGAGCGCACCCGACGGCCGTTCCAGCAGGCGATCAAGGACGCCGGCATCGAGATCTCGGCCATCGACCACGTCGTACTCGTCGGTGGCTCCACCCGCATGCCTGCGGTGCAGGAGCTGGTCAAGGAGCTGACAGGCAAGGATGCGCACAAGGGGGTCAACCCCGACGAGGTCGTGGCCGCCGGCGCCGCCATTCAGGCGGGTGTGCTCAAGGGCGATGTCAAGGACATCCTCCTTCTCGACGTCACCCCTCTCACCCTGGGCATCGAGACCAAGGGCGGAGTGATGACCAAGATGATCGAGCGCAACACCACCATCCCGACCAAGCGTTCGGAGATCTTCACCACGGCCGAGAACAATCAGTCCGAAGTGGAAATCGTGGTGCTCCAGGGTGAGCGGGCCATGGCCGCCGACAACCTGAGCCTGGGCCGGTTCCGGCTCACCGGAATCCCTCCGGCCCCGATGGGCGTGCCTCAGATCGAGGTCACCTTCGACATCGACGCCAACGGCATCGTCCACGTGTTCGCCAAGGACCTGGCCACCAACAAAGACCAGAAGATGACCATCACGGGCGGCACCGCGCTCTCCCGCGACAAGATCGACGACATGGTCAAGGACGCCGAGGCGTACGCCGAGGAAGACGCCCGTCGCCGCGAAGCCGTGGACACCCGGAACCAGGCCGAGCAACTGGTCCACCAGACCGAGAAGCTGCTCTCCGAGCAGGGTGAGCAGATGACCGAGGACGAGAAGTCCGGCATCGACTCGGCGCTGGGCTCGCTCCGCGAGACCTTGGACTCGGATGCCGACAGCGAGACCGTCCGCTCTCGGATGGAAGAGCTGATCACGGCCAGTCAGGCGATGGCCACGCGTCTGTATCAGCAGGCTGCGGCATCGAACACGGCAGGTGAAGGCGACGCCGGCGAGGTCAACGACGACGAGGAGATCGTCGAGGCCGAGATCGTCGACGATGAAGATGCCTGAGACCTCGGAGGAGTTCGTGGAAGCCGCGATCGAGCCGGTGACGGCCGCCGACCTGGGTCTCGATCTGCCTTCGGACCCGGAGGAAGCGGTCCGGGTACTCATCGCTGAGGTCGCCAAGTCGCGGGCCGAGGCCACCGGCTTCCTCGACGACTTGAGGCGAGTGGCTGCCGACTTCGACAACTACCGCAAGCGCACCATGAAGGAGAGCGCCGCCACGCTCGACCGCGCCACCGAGCGCATCGTGGAGCGCATCATGCCGGTGCTGGACACTTTCGATGCCGCCATTGCGGTCGAAGCCAAGACGGACGGCGAGCGCAGCATCCTCGCCGGGATGATCAACACCCGCGAGCAACTGCTCAAGGCGCTCGAGGCCGAGGGCCTGGAGGTCATCCCGACCGTCGGTGAGCCGTTCGATCCCAGCGTTCACGAGCCGGTCGGGGCCCCGGCCGGCTCCGAGAATCTCCTCGTGTCTGCAGAGCTGCGACGCGGATACCGCGTTCGGGATCGTGTGCTTCGGGCTGCCCTGGTGGTGTTGGAAGCGGCCGAATGAACCGCAACTGGCTGGAGCGGGACTTCTACAAGACTCTCGGGGTTGACGCCGAGGCCTCCGCCGACGAGGTCAAGAAGGCCTACCGGAAGCTGGCCCAGAAGAACCACCCCGACGCCAATCCCGACGATCCCACAGCCGAGGAACGCTTCAAAGAGATCTCCGAGGCCTACGCAGTGCTGTCCGACGTAGAGCAGCGCAAAGAGTACGACCAGGTGAGGCGGCTTGCAGCCTCGGGTGGCGGGTTCGGCGGGTTCGGACCGGGAGGCTTCGGTGGCGGCGGCTACCAGCAGCAGGTGCGCGTCGAAGACCTGCAGGACCTGCTCGGCGGTTTCGGCGGGCTGGGGGACGTCTTCGGTTTCGGTGGCGGCTCCCGTCGCGGCGGCCCGGGCCGAGGCGCCGATCTCCAGAGCGACCTCAGCATCGGCTTCGAGGACGCCGCGCATGGCGTGACGACGTCCGTGACCGTCCGGGGCCCCGCGCCCTGCTCCCGATGCGGGGGCAACGGGGCCGAGCCCGGCACCAGTGTCACCACCTGCCCGACCTGTGGTGGGCGGGGCGTCGTGGCCCAGAACCAGGGCTTCTTCTCGTTCTCCCAGGCCTGCCCCCAGTGCGGTGGCTCAGGACGGATCATCCCCACCCCTTGCACCAAATGCCGGGGCACCGGAGCCGAACAGAGGTCACGCCAGCTCAAGCTGAAGGTCCCCGCCGGCGTCAAAGACGGGACGGTCCTGCGCCTCCGCGGAAAGGGAGCGCCAGGTCAGGGCGGCGGACCCGCAGGCGACGTGTTGGTCCGCATTCGTGTCGCGGCCAGCCCCCTGTTCGGACGCAAGGGCAATGATCTGACGCTGACGGTCCCGATCAGCTATTCCGAGGCCGTGTTGGGGAGCCGCATCGAGGTCCCCACCCTCAACGGACAGGTGCGCGTCAAGATCCCGCCGGGCACCCCGAGCGGCAAGACCTTCCGGGTGCGGGGGAAGGGGATCGCCCCCGAGACCGGCAAGACCGGTGACCTGCTCGTCACGGTGCAGGTGGCGGTGCCTTCGAAGGTCTCCAAGGACGAGCGCAAGCTCCTGGAGGACCTGGCGGCCATGGAAACCGAAGACCCCCGGTCCGACCTGGGAAGATGGAGTCGAGCATGACCAGTCGCTCCTCACATGCCGTGTTCGTCATCTCGGTTGCCGCCGAACTCGCAGGCATGCACCCACAGACGCTGCGCATCTACGAGCGCAAGGGCCTTATAGATCCTTACCGGACACCTGGCGGCACGCGGCGCTACTCGCAGGAGGACATCGCGCGCCTGCAGCTCATCCAGGAACTGACGAGTGAGGGGCTCAACCTGGAAGGCGTGCGCCGGATCCTCGCCTTGCAGGAGGAGAACCGGACCCTGAAGCGCAAGCTCGACCGCCTCCGGGACAAGCTCGATGACATGGAGGAGGAGATGGAACGCCGCATCGAGGAGGTCGCCCGGTCCTACCGTCGCGAGATCGTCCTCCGGAGCGAGGTCGCCGACGTGCTTGGATTGGACCGATGACGGACACAATGGAGGGCTACGAGGGCCCGGTGCGGGTCTACTTACCCGACGGGGCGATCCTGACCACCGGCCGAGCCCAGCTCGAGGTCGACACCGAAATGTCGACGTGGAGGGGCATGCTTCAGGTGCTCAAGGGCACCGCCGTCGAGGGGAAGGCACTCGTTGTCGACATCGAGGTCCCGGACGGGGGCCGGTCGCGAGCTCAGTTGGTCCCAGCGGGTCAGTCCGGTGAACGCGCCTATTCCAAGATCGTGGGCATGGACTCCCACCGCCCGTTCTGAAGACTTGGTCCTCCAGGCGCAGGCTGGAGGAAGGTCCCTGCCGCCGAGCCACCTTGGTCCCCCTGAGCGTTAGCGAAAGGGGGAAGGGACCCGACGGCGTAGCCGGCGGGTAGGGGGCAGTAGTTCCAAACGGAAGAGCCTCTCTCGCGAGGCCTGCTCGCGGGAAGGCACCATTGCCCCTACCTCTCGGCCTCCTCCGTCGGCCGCAGGGTCACTTCCCCGTCACTTCGTTCAGCCAAGCTGAGGGGTTGAATGTTCCCATGGACCTGCCAATCGGGTCGCCGGTTCCCGAAACCGGACCCGCGCCGCGTCTCGAGCGCCACACCCTGGAGGGGCGGAACGTCATCCTTCGCGCTCCGGAGCCCCGTGGCGACACGGCGCGCCTCTATGACGCCACCCACGGGACGGCCGAGTCTGAGGCGGTCTGGACCTACATGGGTTACGGGCCATTCACTGACCGTGGGGCCATGGCCGACTGGATGGCGACCACCGTCGCCAGCGCCGACCCGCTCTGGTTCACCGCGACCGATGCCCACGACCAGGCGGTGGGCATGGCCGCCATGATGAACCACGACCCGGCTCATCGCAGAATGGAGCTGGGCCACATCTGGTACGTACCTGCCGTGCATCGGACCGGGGTCAACACCGAGGCTGCCTACCTCATGCTCGCCGAAGCGTTCGGTCGCTACCGGTGCCGACGCGTGGAGTGGAAGTGCGACAGCCTCAACGCCGTCTCACGGCACGCGGCGTTGAGGCTGGGATTCACCTTCGAGGGAATCTTCCGCAACCACATGATCGTGAAAGGGCACAACCGGAATACGGCCTGGTTCGCCATGACGGACGACGACTGGCCGGCCGTCCGCCAGGCGTTGGAGTTCTGGCTCGCACACCCCGGCCCCAAGCCGCAACTCTCCGGGGAACCGGTCAGTTCAGGGCCAGGGCGCCGTCCGCGGCGGTGACCTTGACCGTTTCGCCTTCTCCGTAGCGACCCGCAAGGAGAGCAGTGGCGATCGGGTCGATCAGCTCCCGCTGGATCAGACGCTTCAGTGGGCGCGCCCCGAACGCAGGGTCGTAGCCCTGCTCGGCGATGAGGTCACGAGCTGCGTCGTCGAGCTCGAGTCCGATTCGGCGAGCAGCCAACCTGTCGATCACCTGGCCGACCTGGATGTCGACAATCTCGCGGAGATGCTCCCGGGTGAGGCGCTCGAACACCACGACCTCGTCGATCCGATTGATGAACTCGGGGCGGAAATGCTGGCGGACGACGCCCATGACCCGCTCGCTGATGACCTCGTATTCCAGATCAGGGTCGATCAACTCCGACCCGAGGTTGGAGGTCATGATCACCACCGCGTTGGTGAAGTCGACCGTGCGCCCCTGGCCGTCGGTGAGGCGGCCATCGTCGAGGAGCTGCAACAGAACGTTGAACACGTCGTGGTGGGCCTTTTCCACCTCGTCGAGCAGGATCACCGAATAGGGACGACGGCGCACGGCCTCGGTGAGCTGGCCGCCCTCGTCGTATCCGACATAACCCGGCGGCGCGCCGATGAGCCGGCTCACCGAGTGCTTCTCCATGTACTCGGACATGTCGATGCGGACCATCGAGCGCTCGTCGTCGAACAAGAACTCGGCCAGGGCCCGGGCCAGCTCGGTCTTGCCGACACCGGTAGGCCCGAGGAACAGGAACGAGCCGACCGGCCGGTTGGGGTCGGCGAGCCCGGCGCGGCTACGGCGTACGGCGTTGGCCACGGCCATCACCGCGGCCTCCTGGCCGACGACCCGCTGATGGAGATGCTCTTCGAGATGGATCAGCTTCTCGGTCTCGCCCTCCATGAGACGGGTGACCGGGATGCCAGTCCAACGCCCCACCACTTCGGCCACGTCGAGGTCGCTGACCTCCTCGGAGAGAAGCGACCCCTGTTCGTGAATCCGAGCCAGGTCAGCTTCCTTCTCCTCCAACTGTGAGGACAACGAGGTCAGGGTCCCGTACCTGAGCTCGGCGGCCCGCGCGAGATCGCCGTCCCGCTCCGCCATCTCGGCCGCGGCCCGGGCGTCCTCGATGTCAGCCTTGATCTGTCGGATCTCGGCGATGGCGTCCTTCTCCCGATTCCAGCGTGCGGAGAGTGCGTCGATTTCCTCGTTGAGATCGGCCAGCTCCTCCTCCAACGCCTCCAGACGCTCCTGGGAAGTGAGATCGCTCTCCCTGCGCAGCGCCTCACGCTCGATCTCGAGCTGGATGCGGCGCCGGGTGAGCTCGTCGATCTCTTCAGGCATCGAGTCGATCTCGATGCGGAGGCGTGAAGCGGCCTCGTCGATCAGGTCGATGGCCTTGTCGGGGAGGAACCGGGAGGTGATGTACCGATCGGAGAGAACCGCAGCGGCGACCAGCGCCGAGTCGGTGATCCGGACTCCGTGGTGGACCTCGTACCGCTCCTTCAGGCCGCGGAGGATCCCGATGGTGTCCTCGACCGAGGGTGCTTCAACGAGCACCGGCTGGAAGCGGCGCTCGAGGGCGGCGTCCTTCTCGATGTGCTTGCGGTACTCGTCGAGGGTGGTGGCGCCGATCATGCGCAGTTCCCCGCGGGCGAGCATCGGCTTGAGCATGTTGGAGGCATCCATCGCACCCTCCGCCGCACCGGCACCAACGAGTGTGTGGAGCTCGTCGAGGAAGGTGATGATCTGACCCTCGGAGTCGGCGATCTCCTCGAGCACGGCCTTGAGCCTCTCCTCGAACTCACCCCGGTACTTGGCGCCGGCGACCATGGAGCCGAGGTCGAGGGCAACGATCCGCTTGTCCTTCAACCCCTCGGGCACGTCCCCGGCCGCGATCCGGCGGGCGAGGCCTTCGACGATGGCGGTCTTGCCGACACCGGGCTCACCGATGAGCACCGGGTTGTTCTTGGTTCGCCGGGAGAGGACCTGGATGACCCGGCGAATCTCGTCGTCACGCCCGATTACAGGGTCGAGCTTGCCCTGGCGAGCCACCGCGGTCAGGTCGCGTCCATACTGTTCCAAAGCGTTCAAGGTCGACTCGGGGTCCTCCGTCGTGACCCGACGACTGCCTCTGATTCGCTGCAGCCCCTCGAGTACGGCTTCGCCCGTCAGACCCAGGGATCGGAGGAGCTCTCCCGTAGGGCCGGCATCGGCCACCAATCCCAAGATGAGGTGCTCGACTGAGAGGTAGGTGTCACCGAGACGCTGCCGGTGCTGGTCGGCGTCGGCCAGCACGCGACCGAGGGCCGGGCTGCTCGTCACCGTGGCGTCGCCGTAAACCTTGGCCTGGCTGTCGAGACGACTCTCCAGGGCGCGCCGCAACTCCAGCGGGTCGACGTCGAGCGCATCCAACAGCGGATAGACGATGCCTTCCTGCTGGCCGAGGAGAGCCAAAGCCAGGTGCTCGGGCTGCACCGAGGCGTGGTGTGACGATTCAGCGTGCTGGGTTGCTCCCAGCAGCGCCTCTCGGGTACGGGCGGTCAGCTTTTCCGGATCCATTGTTCAGTGTTCCTTCGTAGTAAATCTGAGTGTAAGGATATAAGATTCTACTTCCCGCGAACGTCTGAGGAACCGACCCCCTACCCCCGGCCTCGTGCCTCGGTCGACGGTACCTTCCCCCACGCCTTTCGGCGTGGGGGGCAAGTCCTGGCTTGCCGAATTGGGCGCCACCCGGTATCATGTGGCGCATGGTATCTGGAAGCACCCGACAGGATCGGAGCACACAGCTCCTCCACGGTGTGCTCGACATGTGCCTGATGTCGGTGATCCGTGAAGAGCCGTCCTATGGATACGAGATGGCCCACAAGCTCACCGAAAGGGGACTCGGCCTGGCCAGCGAAGGCTCCATCTACCCCATCCTCTCCCGGCTCCAGCGATCCGGGATGATCCAGGGCTACCTAGTGCAGAGCAGCGAGGGCCCGGCCCGCAAGTATTACCGGATCACCGACCGGGGCAGGAAGGCCGTAGACGCGTGGGTTGAGGACTGGCGGTCCTTTCGCACCGCCGTCGACTCAGTTCTGGGGGAAGAGCATGCCGGCTGAGAGGGACCGGATCGTCGCCGAGATCACGGCTTACTGGCGACAGGCGGGGTTGCCCCAGCGCGTCGTGGGGGAGATGCGCAGCGAACTGGAGGCGCACCTCGAGGAGGCTGCCAGTCATGGTGCGGAGGCCGGCACCGTGGTGTCCGACCTGGCCCGTCTGGCCGAGGAGTGGGCGGGTGCTCGGGCCGGACGCCTGGTTCCCTCGTGGGCAGAAGTACAAAGCGGAACGACGAGTAAGAGACGGGCGAACCGTCGCGACACCGTGCTCTACGGCATCGCGGCGGTCGCTCTCGCCAGTGCGGCCGCGGCCGCCGGACAAGGAGGTCAAAGCGTGGACAACGAGACGTGGCGGTGGGTTTGGACGATCTTTGCGCTGTTCATGGGAATCGGCGAGATGTTCACCGCCGGATTCTTCCTGCTCCCGTTCGCCACGGGTGCGGCGGCGGCGGCGATCCTCGCCTGGCTCAATGTCAGCCTGATCGCGCAGTGGCTGGTGTTTTTCGGGGTGTCGGCATTTGCGTTCGCCTTCCTCCGTAGGTACATCGGACGCCAGGACGACGGTGACCAGCCGTCAATCGGCGCCAACCGGTGGGTTGGGGCAGAAGGCGTGGTACTCGAAGCAGTCGACCCGACATCGGGCGCGGGGATGGTGCGTGTGCTCAACGAGGAGTGGCGTGCAATGTCGATGAGCCGCATCGAGATCGGGACCCGGGTCATCGTCGTCGATGTGCGAGGGACGAGGCTCATGGTGGAACCGATCGAGGATTGACCAAGACCAACGAGTTGAGAGCAACTAGAGAGGAAAGGGAGACATGCCTGAAGTAATCATCCTGTTCGCAGTGGTGGCGGTCGCGCTGATCGTCGTCGCCGCGTCGGGATTCAAAGTGGTCCGCCCGTACCAGAAGGGACTCATCGAGTTCCTCGGAAGGTACGAGAAGACGGTCGACTCCGGCCTTCGCTGGATCATGCCGTTCGTCAAGCGGATCATCAAGATCGACATGCGCGAGCAAGTCGTCGACGTGCCGCCGCAGGACGTCATCACCAAGGACAACGTGGTGGTGACCGTTGACGCCGTCATCTACTTCGAGCCCACCGACCCGGTGAAGCTCCAGTACAACGTCGCCAACTTCATTCTGGCGGTCACCAAGCTGGCGCAGACCAACCTGAGGAACGTGGTCGGCGATCTCGACCTCGATTCGGCACTCACCTCCCGCGAGGTGATCAACGCCAAGCTGCGGACGATCCTCGACGACGCCACCGACAAGTGGGGTGTGCGGGTGGTCCGTGTCGAGATCCAGAGGATCGAGCCGCCGCAGGACGTCACCGACGCCATGCACCGCCAGATGAAGGCGGAGCGCGACCGGCGCGCCGCCGTCACCGAGGCCGAAGGTTCGAAGCGGGCCGCAATCCTCACCTCCGAAGGTGTCAAGGAGAGCCAGATCCTCGAGGCCGAGGGTCAGGCCGAGGCCATCCGCAGGGTGTCCGATGCGGAGCGGTACCAGCTGCTGACGGTGGCCGAGGGTGAGGCCCAGGCCATCGAGCGGGTGTTCGCCGCCATCCACAACGGCAACCCGACGCCCGACCTGATCGCCATCAGGTACCTGGAGGCGTTGCAGGGCATCGCCAACGGGACGGCGACCAAGATCTTCCTGCCGCTCGACACGGCAGGTGTTCTCGGGTCGGTCGGCGCCATCGGCGAACTCTTCCGGGACGGCCAGCAGAGCTGACCGAACCCAAGTGCTTCTGTGAGGGTTTGTCGTGGCCACACCGGGACAGACCTTCACAGAACGAGTAAGCGCCTCCTTTGGTGAGCGTTTGCCTTGGCCAGGCCGGGATGACCTTCACAGAACGGCTATTCAGCCCGGGATCCTCACCATGTTCTCGATGACATCTTCGACTTCGGAAGGCGCCCACGGGGGATAGAAGACCATCGTGTAAAGGTCGCAGCGTTCGGCGGGCTCGTGGTACCAGCCCATCACCCAGGTGCCGTCGGGATGGGGGCCGACGACGGCACGGGTGCCGTCAACCAAGACCTCGCCCTTCTCGCCAGGCCAATCACGGGCCGGTAGGGCGCCCCGAATCACCGCCATGGCCACCGTCCCGTCGCTGCGCCCATAAAAGGTGGTGCGCGTCCCCCCGACGGAAGTCCACACATCGGGCTCGACCTCAGTGGGATCGATCTCGTCGGACCCCACCGTGACGGGCACAAAATCGAGCCGATAGGGGGCCGCCGGACATGTCCGAAGGTCGCCAGAGGTGGTCGTCGTGTCGGACACAGCCGTCGTGGTGGTGACAGGCAAACTGGTGGTGGTCGTCGCGGGATCGGCGTCACCACCACATGCCGACAGGAGCAACAGGAGGACGACGAGGCGTCTCATGGGGTGGCACATCGTATGAAAGTCACCGGCGATCTCATCGCAATGCCCGGAAGTAGCCGTCCCGGGACCCGATGTAGATCGACCCTCCCCACACCACCGGTGTCGCCTCCAGACACGACTCGCCCCAGCTCGTGGTCCACAGCAGGGACGGGCTTGCAGGGTCGTCCAGCGAGTAAGCCCGGATCTCGCCGAGACAGGTCGCCTGAACCAGGGTCCCATCAATGATCAGGGGTGACGTCCATGTGTGCCACCCGACCTCGTCGGTCCACACGATCTCTCCCGTCTCGGTGTCCACCGCCAGCAATTCGCCGTGGTGGGTGGGCACATACAGGTGCCCGTCGTGGAGCGCCGGCGTCGCCCAAATCCCCGTGTCGGCGCCGGCCTGGGCCAGGTCGATGCCCCACACCCTGGGGTCGCCGTCGGCGTTGGGGTCGAGTTTGATCAGCTGGCCCACCTCCCGGCTGCGCTCGAGGTTCGCCGGCCGTCCCAAAGACGGCTCAAACTCGGTCGACACATACAGGTAGCCCTCGGCGTCGATCACCGGCGTGGCGTCGATGTCACCTCCGGCCCAGTAGTCGAACACGATTGGAGCGTTCCCGTTCCGGATGTCGGAGACGTCGAGACCCACCACACGGCCACCCGAATTGGTGAAGTAGACCCGCTGGCCGAACACCGCCACGGACGACTCGATTGACACGTTGCGGCCCGACTTGGCGATCAGGTCGTCGTTGTAGCTCGGCATGGCGACCAAGCGCCGGGGCTCGACCGTGCCCTTGCCGTTGCCGTCGTACGCCCGGTTGAGT
>CAZGWX010000079.1:0-9135 GCA_964529515.1 uncultured Acidimicrobiaceae bacterium | reverse complement strand
TGGGTGTGCACGGCTAGCTCGGATCTCTTCCTGCGGGCCGATATCTGTCATTGAAACCTACTCGGGTCTGTTGGTCGGCGCGTCCAGTATGTCAGGAGGTCGAGTTGAGACCGTCTGTCACCACCGCGTGAATACTGACCCCTTTCAGTGGTCGGGTCCACCGCTGAGAGTGTTGGATGTTCGATCTTGGCCCCCTCCCCACCGTTCGTGGAGCACTCCTCGGTGGGAGTGGTCAGTCCCGCGCGGGCGGGGTTTTCCACGGGGTCCGAGGCACTTGCCGTTTGACGAGTTCATCGTTGGGGAAGGATTAGTAACAACTACCGACGAGTAGTCAGGAGGACCGCATGTCCGTATTCGGCCAAGTTGATCTAGGAGAGACGCTCAGAAACGCCTGGGCTCGGGTGATCGAACTGACCCCCAAGATTGCCCTCTTCTTGATCATTCTGATCGTCGGTTGGTTTGTGGCCAAGCTCATCGCGCGAGTTCTGGACACGGTCTTGGAGAAGGTCGGTTTCGACCGATGGGTCGAGCGAGGCGGTGTGCGCCGAGCCATGGGTCATACCACTTATGACGCCAGCGATCTGTTGTCCAAGATCGTTTTCTATGCCCTGTTCCTGATCGTCCTGCAGCTGGCATTCGGGGTCTTCGGGGAGAGTGCGCTGTCAGACCTGATCGATGGAATAGTCGCCTACCTGCCCAATATCTTCGTGGCGATCCTCATCATTGTCGTGGCCGCTTATCTGGCGTCCGGTGTCCGCGACATCGTGCGGGGGGCCATCGGCGGGACCCAATACGGGAACTTCCTCTCCACCGGCGCTTACTTCGCGGTCCTCGTCATTGGCGTGTTCGCCGCCCTCGATCAGTTGCGGATTGCCCCGAGCATCACCACGGGCCTCTTCTATGCCCTACTGGCCATCGTCGCCGGGTCCGCCATCGTCGCCATCGGCGGAGGCGGCATCGTTCCGATGAGGGACCGCGTTGAGCGGTGGCTGAGTTCGATAGAAAACGACATGGGCAGGGCCGACAGCTCTAGAGCAGGCGGGGCAACCCGACCTCTCGGAGCGGAGCCCGCGCGGCCCGAAGGTGAGACTCACCGAGAGGGTGAGACTTTCGACAGAGATCGCTGAGTCGCTCGGGCTCCGTGAGAGTCACCCCCCGCGCTCATCCTCTCCCAGGAAACTGCCGAACCAAGAGGTGTAGAAGAAGTCGGGTTCCGACCCGGTTCCCGGTATGACGTGTTCGAATACGAGATAGACGCTGCCGTCATCTGCCGCCCAGCTTTGTGATCCGGTGAGGCGCCTCGCCGGAATCGAGTCGGCAGGTGTGGGCACCGATCCTTCGGCTGTTCCGCTTCCATCCGGGTTGGACCTCCACTGGAATACGTTGACTGTTTCCCCGAGGTCGGCATCGTCGGGTGGGGCGATTCGCTCCCACTCGGTTCCTTGGGCGGAAACCCAAACATTGCCTCTACGACTCCCGATGACGGCCATCCATCCCCAGGGCGTCATGGAAAGGTGCTGAAGCTCGCCCGGTCCCAGGGGGGAGAAGTCGATCTCGTATTCGGTGAAGGCTCCATCGACCAGCCTCAAGACCGTCGGTCGGGCTGGTTTCGCATCCTCGGGGTTCCACCCGGGGGTCACGACGACAAGATCACGGCCTGTTGTAACCAGCGTCTGGAGACCGTTGGCAAGTGCATCACCGAGGTTGTACGGAGGCGCCAGCTCTTCCCAGTTGACACCGTCGGATGAACCCCAGGCGTGGACTCTGCTCGACGAAAGGGTTCCCTCGACGGCGATGAGCAGTAACCCTTCCTCTGTGGTTTCGGCTTTGATGCCCTGCCAGAGGATCATGTCCAAGTCGTGCCATGGTGGTTCCACCCAACCGAAGCCTTCGACATACAGATTCCACAGGCGCAGCCCGCCCCCGCATTCCATCCCCCCAAGGCAGCCTTGCCCGGCACGTAGCAGTTGCTGAGCGGACACGGCTTCATCAGCTTCGAGGCGGAGAACGAGTCCACCGGTCTCCTGGTCCCGGAACTCGACGGCTGCGGGATCGCCGGGAACGATGCTTGCCACGAGTACGTCGAGCACTCCATCCACCGGATAGTGGACACCACCGCCGATCGTCTCTTCGCGGACTGCGAGGATCTCCAAGGTTGCCCTTTCTGTGGCGCAGAACTCGGGCCACGGACAGTCACCTTCCAATGGGCGCCATCTGCCCTCCACCCAGCCGTCGGCGTTGGTGTAAAAGAGGTTCCAGTCGATATGACCCAAGAGTGCCGCCGGGACGATGGTTACGCCTTCGAACGAGACCCCATGGCCACTGATACGATGTCGTTGCCAGTCGATGCCCCCGATCTCCCGGTCAATCTGAGGCCAAACCAGTTCGTCGAACATTGGTGGTGAAGGATCAGGCAACTCCACCGAGAACTCTTCTCCAGTGTCGAGGAACCCCTCGAAGGTGCCGTCGTCGCGGACCCAGCGCCAGGTGCCCAAAGAGGTTTCGACTATCAGTTCACCCTCGCTTTGCACGCCCGGAACGGTGGTGGGAGCGGGGATCGTCGTGGATGACGAAACAGGCTCTTCCGGTGCAACGTTCCCCAGCAAGAAGGGAACGCTGACGGCAATGAGTGCCACCGCGACGGCAATGGCCCAACTGCGGAGCCGGCGCCGACGCTGTTGCGCAAGAGGGCGACCGAATTCGAGCTGAGGAACGGGGGTCTTGCTGATTTCGGATTCGAGCTGAGATACCGCGCGGCGGGCGAGAGTGTCGAGGCTGCTCATTCGTCTACTCCCAGTCTCGAGGCCAGCGTTTTTCGTCCCCGACTCAAATGCGTTCGAGCGGTTGACGCGGAACACTTCAGAGAGCGGGCTATCTCCGACACCGGTAGGTCTTCCAGATAGAAGAGGGTGATGGCTTGGGCCTGGCGGCGAGGGAGTCGACGTACTTCGGTCCAGAAAGATTCCGCCTCGGCGGCGTCGACCGAACGACCTTCGGATGGCGAGAGACGTGTCATAGCCTCCCGCGACGCGTATTGACGACGCCACCACGACATGGCCTTGTTGGACACCGCAGTCCGAATCCAGGCTTTCGGAACCTCGATCTTCTCCCAAGCGGCAAATGCCGCGAGAAAGGCCTCCTGGGTCAGGTCCTCCGCTTGGCCGCGGTCACCTGTCAAGGCCAGTGCGACAGCGAGCACGGCGCGGTATTCCCGGGCAAAGAAGCCCTCGAAACTCTCAACGACTGGCTCTCCGGGCTCCGATTCAACCTGTCGTGGCATCAACCTCATCGGACTACCTGTCGCATCAACGACGCGAAATGTCTACACGATCCACAGCTCGCTCGATCGGGGCCAGGTTCGAGTTCTAAGACCAGCCCTCCTCAAAGAAGAGCCGACCCCCAGTCCTCCGGCTTCGACCCAGGCTCCGGCGCTGATTCGAAGCCAGGTAGACGATCGTTTTCCGGAGAAATGCCAGCGGATTGTCCAGATCCGAAATCGGACCCTTGCTCAACATGCGCACCAGTGCCTCCTGGACCAGATCATCAGCACATCAACGAGCCTGCCACCACTGCGATCCGTCGCAGAGACGTATAGAGGAGAGTGACGGTGAGCACGCGTTGGCCGTCGACGACGGCGCACCGGTGACGCTGAAGCTGACAAGCCGTGCCGGTCGGCCGGGGCCGATCAACTCTTCTTCAGTGCCTTCTTCCCACGGTCCACTGTCTTGGCCACGCCCTCTTTGGCTTCCTCGATCATCGCATGGATATCCCCATCCTCGATGGTCTCTTTGACCCGGTCTTTCCCCTTGCCCACGAACTCGCCTACGCCCTTGGCTGCGGATTCGACCTTGTCCGGGACGTCCATGTCCTCGATGGTCTCTTTGACCCGGTCTTTCCCCTTTCCTAAGAACTGGCCTACGCCCTTGGCTGCGGATTCGACCTTGTCGGGGATGTCCATGTCCTCGATCTTGTCGGCGACGGTGGTCGCAACATTGGACGCGCCGATCTTGGCCTTCTCGGCGACCTCACCGGCAGCGCGGGATGAGGCGTCCGCAGCATGACGAGCTGCGTCCATAGCGATGCCGACGGCGGCTCCCGCGAACGCTCCCACAGTCAGGCCTTTCCATACATTTCTCAAGTCTTGGGTCCTTCCGTTGGTAACGATGGATACCCCCAGAGAGAACCTCACAACCGTTGTTCGTGCTGGATGCTGTTGATAGGTAGCGGTCGTCCGCCCCTACTCGGGCCGGAAGGTGTGGCTCACGGCTTCGATGTTGTTTCCGTCCGGGTCGAGGACGAACGCTCCGTAGTAGCTGGGGTGGTAGTGCTCCCTCTGCCCGGGCGCACCGTTGTCCACCCCTCCCGCGCTGAGAGCGGCGGCATGGAAGGCGTCGACATCCTCGATGGTTCGGGCCCGCAGGGCGATGTGGGCGCCGCTGACCGGCTCACGGCCTCGCTCGTGGAGCCATAGATACGGCCTCGGGCCGCTCCCGAGATCGCTGCCGAACCCGACCCCGCCTTCGTACTCCATGAGGGGTGTGATCCCGAGCGGCGCCAGAGCTTTGGAGTAGAACTCCTTGCTGGTTTCGAGGTCGCTGACTTCGAGTCCGATGTGATCGATCACGTCTCTTCCTTCTGACGGCGGGAGCCAGTATCCCACCGGAAGCGACCGCGAGGCGTCGGGGACCGGCTGAACTGACACCGAAGAAATTCCCGATTCTGCCCTTCAACCCTCTTGTTTCTGTCGGTGGTGGGTTGTACGTTCTCATCATGAGATCGAACACCAGTTCGACAGAGGAAGTCTTCGAGTCGGTCGACGCCGCCGAACAGACCGTGATCACGGCGGAACGTCACATCGCCCGGCTTCGTGCCATCCAACTCGAGGCCCTGGAAGTATTGGACCGGGCTCAGGTGGCGACCGGTGACGGGGCTCGCACCCTGGCCGACTGGGTGGCGGCCCGGGCCGACGTTTCTCACACCACAGCCCGGGACCTGGTACAGACCATGCGCCGCATCCAGGACCGACACGACCTGGCGGGGCCGCTGGCTGATGGTGAGACCACTTTCGACCGGGTAGTGGCCGCATCCCGGATCACCCAAACCTCACCCGACCCGCTGTTCGACCATTTCGATGTCGCCGGAGTCCACCGCGAAGCGTCTCGCCGGACCCGGATAACCACCGAAGACGAACAGCGGAGCTTTCGTGACCGTTTCCTGGTCATGCAACCCTCGCTCGACGAATCATGGTGGCGTCTCCACGGCGGACTCGACGCAGAACTTGGTGCCATCGTCGACCAAGCCCTCACGCAGGCTGCCGATCAACTCCCGGACGACCCTTGCGCTCCGAACGACAGCAGTTGGAGGAAGGCCACAGCTCTCGGTGTTCTTTTGGTCGGCGAGGCCGACATGCCTTCCCAACTGTCGGTGTTCGTCGACACCGACCAGGCAACCGCCACCAACGGCGGAGCCGGTATCTACCTCCAAGCCGGACCGAAAGTCGGACGCAACCTTTTAGAAGCGATCCTCTGTGATGCGGTCACCGACGTGTTCACCGTCGACGACGGGCAACCGATGCGGTACGGCCGCAGATCACGCACGATCCCGCCTGCCCTGCGTCGGGCGATCATCCGCCGCGACCACAACCGGTGCGCCATCACCGGCTGCGCCAGCCGCAACCGTCTCCAGGTCCACCACATCATCCCCTGGAGCCAAGGCGGCCTCACCAACCCCGAAAACCTCATCACCCTGTGCTGGTACCACCACCACATCGCCGTCCACCAACACGGCCTCACCCCGACCAGAAACCCGAAAACCAGACGATGGGAGCTGGCCAAAGGTGCCCGTGGCCCGCCCTAAGCCCTGTGACACTTCCCCTCCTTCGTTTCCGCCACTCACCCACCAACCCGTTCTGCTCTAATCCCGCATCTTGAGCCAGAGCCAACCCCTGGCCGCCAGGACGGCAGCCCTCGCGCTGGCTGCGCTCGTTGCCTTCTCGGCCAACTCCATCCTTGCCCGACTAGCCCTCGGTTCCGACCTGGCTGACGCCGCCTCGTATGCGGCGATCCGCATCGGGGCCGGCGCCCTCATGCTCCTGGTGTTGACCCGCGCCCGCCCCGAGGCGTATCGGAGTGGGAGCTGGGCGTCGGGCGCCCTCCTCGCCCTCTACGCCGCGCCTTTCGCATTTGCCTATCTCGAGCTCCCCGCCGGGACGGGGGCGCTCATCCTGTTCGGTGCGGTCCAGGTCACGATGTTCGCTTTCGGCCTCGGGCGGCGTGGCGAGAGGCCACGACCCCTCGAGTGGGCCGGCGTCGCAATGGCCATGGCGGGCCTCGTCTGGTTCGTGTTCCCCGGTGTCGACCGGGCGCCACTCCTAGGAGCCACTCTCATGGCCATCGCAGGCATCGCCTGGGGCGGATACTCTTTGCGAGGTCGCAGCGCGAGTCGGCCCCTTCTAGACACCACAGGCAACTTCGTCCGCGCCGTCCCTTTCGTGGTGGCAGTCCTGCTTTGGAGAATCCCGGCGCTCAAGGTGACGCCGGAAGGGGTGGGCTACGCCGTCCTGTCGGGCGCGGTGGCATCGGCCCTCGGCTATGCGATCTGGTACGCCGCTCTCGCGGGGCTGACCGCGACCCGGGCGGCGACTCTTCAGCTCGCCGTGCCGGTCCTCACCGCCTGGGCCGGGGTCTGGCTGCTCCACGAGCAGATCACCACACGCCTCGCTCTCGCAGGCTCGGCCGTCATCGCGGGAGTGGCTCTCGCCGTGTTCGCTAGGACGGCCCGGTAGATTCCCCTTTTCGAAAAGGTCCGCTCAAGTCGTCCTACCACTGTCTCGACGACCGCCTTCGTCGAGTGCTCTCGCCTGATTCCTAGAGGCTCTGTTTGCTCTGACGCCGTTGCCAGACCACGTTCACCAGCATGATCACCACCGTGACCAGGAAGATTAGCGTGCCGAGGACGTTCGCCTCCGGCGGAATGCCGCGCTGGTTGGCGCCGAAGATCCACAGCGGCAGGGTGACGATGGTCGGGCCGGCGTTGAAGTTGGAGATGATGAAGTCGTCGAAGCTGAGCGCAAACCCCAGCAGGAAGGCGGCAAACACACCCGGCAGGATCATCGGCAGCGTCACCCGCCGGAATGTCTCCCACTCGGTGGCGTAGAGGTCCATCGCCGCCTCCTCGAGGTGCCGGTCGAACCCCTGGATGCGGGCCTTCACGGTCAGCACCACGTAACTGATGATGAAGACGATGTGGGCGATGAGCAGAGTGGTGAACCCCGGCGCCAGGCCCAGCACCAGGAAGAAGGCCAGCAGCGCCGAGCCCATGACGACCTCGGGAGTGGCCATGGGCAGGAAGAGGAACACGTTGGTGGCCCCCCGGCCCCGGAACCAGTAGCGGGCCAGCGCCAGCGCGATCAGAGTGCCGAGGATCGTGCCGATCGCCGAGGAGATGAACGCCAGGCGGAGGCTGACCAGCATCGCGTCCCAGAGCCCCGGCACACCGCCGAAGGTGGATCCGAAGAAGACGCTCTCCCAGTGCTCCCAGGTGAATCCGATCCACCGGTAGTTGAAGCGCCCGGTGATGTCGTTGAATCCGAAGAGGATCACCAAACCGACCGGCACGAAGAGATAGAGAAACACGAGGATCGCGTAAACGGTGAGCAGGTGCCGCTTGACGAACGCCATCACGCCACCAGGTCGTCCGTTCCAGTGGCCCGCACGTAGGGGACCAGCATGACCACGATCGCCACCATCAGTGTGAACGACAGCGCCGACGCCACGGGGTAGTCGAGGGCGACCAGGAACCGGCTCTGGATCACGTTCCCGATCATGAAATCGCCGGGCGAGCCCAGCAGGGCCGCGTTGACGTAGTCACCGACGGCCGGAATGAAGGTCAGCAAGGTGCCGGCGACCACACCGGGCATCGACAGCGGCAGCGTCACCGTCCGGAAGGTCTGGGTGGGCCGGGCGTACAGGTCGGCCGAGGCCTCGGTCAACGAGCGGTCCAGCTTCTCCAGGGAGACGTAGATCGGCAGCGCCATGAACGGGAGGAAGTTGTAGGCGATGCCGGCGATCACCGCGACACTCGTGGCAAGGAGGGTGGCGTTCCCACCGATCACCCCCAGGGTCTTCAGGGTCGATACCACCAACCCCTCGTCGGCCAGGATGACCTTCCAGCTCAGGGTGCGGAGCAGGAACGGCATTAGAAAAGGCATCAACAGCATGACGACGAGGAAGTTCTTCCACCGCCCGCCCCGGAAGGCGATGAAGTACGCCAGGGGATAGGCCAGCACCAAACAGATCAGCGTCGCGGCGAAGGCGAACCGGAGCGAGTTCCACACTTGCCCTCCGTAGGTGGTCCACAGCCTGGTGTAGTTCTCCCACTCCCAAGTGAACTCGAAGTTGGGATAGATCCCGCTCTGCAGCGAGACGTTGACCAACCTGAAGATCGGGATGAGGAAGAAGATGGTCAGCCAGGCGATGCCGGGGAACAGCAGGGCGTAAGGCACCATGACGCGCCGACGCGCCATGCGGGCCAGCTCCGGTTCCGTGGCGGTCGTGGTCATTCCACCACGAAGGTGTGCTCGGGCTTCCAGGCCAGCATGACCTCTTTGCCCGGCGCATGGATCTCGCCGAGGTTTTGCTCTACAACGGCCACCTCACCGATTCCCGGCACTTCGATCAGGTAGTGCGTCGACACTCCGGTGAAGCTGGTGTCGGCGATGGTCCCGGTGAGCCGATTTATCGGGGCGTTGGCGTTGTCCGGCGAGAAGAAGGAGAGCTTTTCGGGACGGACACCGATCTGGACGGCTGCGTGGCCGTTGCACCGGGCGGCCTGGATGTCCGTGAGTCGGATCACCGACCCATTGGGGAGCCCGACATCATTGCCCGAGACTGTCCCGTTCATGAGGTTGGAAGCGCCCAGGAACCCTGCCACGAAAGGCGTCCGCGGGTCTTCGTATATCACCGTGGGGGCGCCAAGCCGCTCGATGCGCCCCTGGTTGATCACCGCGATGGAGTCGGCCATGGTCATCGCCTCCTCCTGGTCGTGGGTGACGTGGATGAACGTGATCCCGACCTCCTGCTGGATGCGCTTCAGCTCGATCTGCATCTCCTTGCGGAGCTTGAGGTCGAGGGCGCC
>CAZGWX010000078.1:0-3916 GCA_964529515.1 uncultured Acidimicrobiaceae bacterium | reverse complement strand
CCATGCTTCCGGTGCCGGCAGCGGTCACTGCCTGACGATAGACGTGGTCGGCGACATCTCCTGCTGCGTACACGCCGTCCACAGAGGTGGCGGTTCCCTTGCCGAGGACGATGTAGCCGTTGGGGTCGAGCTCGAGTTGGTCGGCGAAGAGCCCGGTTACGGGTTCGTGCCCGATGGCGACGAAGACACCGTCGGTCGGCATCACCGAGGTCTCCCCGGTGACCGTGTCTTCCAGGCTCACCGACGTGACCACACCATCGTTGCCCGAGATCCCGGTGACCACGGCGTTCCAGCGGATCTCGATCTTGGGGTGCTCCATGACCCGCGCCGCCATGATCTTGGAGGCTCGGAACTCGTCACGACGGTGGACGACGGTGACCTTGGACGCGAACTTGGTCAGAAACAGTGCCTCCTCCATGGCCGTGTCGCCACCACCGACTACGACCAGTTCGCGGTCACGGAAGAAGAAGCCGTCGCAGGTGGCACACGCCGAAACCCCGCGTCCGGTGTACTCCTTCTCGCCGGGGACCTCCAGCCAACGGGCCGTGGCTCCGGTGGCAACGATGACGGCCTCGGCCGTGTGGCTGTCGGCACCGGCCCTGACGACGAAGGGGTAAACGGTGAAGTCGACTTCGGTGACGTCACTCTGGATGAGGCGAGCCCCGAAGCGCTCAGCCTGCTTGCGGAACTGGTCCATGAGATCCGGGCCCATGATGCCCCCTGGGAAGCCCGGGTAGTTCTCCACGTCGGTGGTGATCATGAGCTGCCCGCCGGCGGCGAGCCCCTCGTAGACCAGCGGGTCGAGATCGGCACGGGCGGCGTAGAGGGCGGCAGTGAGACCGGCCGGCCCCGAACCGATGATGATGAGTCTTTCGTGTGTCATTTCTCCCTGGATCTGGTGAACCACATGAACCCTCCTGCGACCAGGCACACCAGCCCCAGCACCCCGTAGGCCCCCGCTGTGGTCAGGGGGACCTCCAGGGCGCCGAAGATCGCCCACAGGAGGAAGATCAATGTTGCAAACCCCAGAGTCGCCACCAGGATTCCCAACCCGGAGGTCCGGATGAGACGGGCCACCCGATCCACCGTCACGGCCCGGACGCGGACGGCGATCTTCTCGAGGAAATCGGCGAGTTGGGTGGCGTACTGGCGCATCCGCCGGATCAGGTTAGTGGGGGAGCGCCCGCCCGATCAGCGGATGGCCGGCTGAACGGTGCAGGTCGTCACGTCGACGAAGGTAACCGGTGTGTCCGGTGCGATGTCATCGGGGCTGTCGGCGGGAACCCATGCCTGATACTCGACGCCCTGGACGTCGAATCTGGCGACGGGTCGCAGTCCTTCGAGTTCCTCTAGTTGGGTGCAGCGGAAGTCGTCCGAGGACAGGGCAAAAAACGTCCGCTCTTCGCTGCGGACGATCTCGGCATAACGATGCAGGAGGTCCTCGGTGTCGGCCGCTTGGGGTGCCATCTCCCCACCGTCGACGCTGCTGTCCCCCTCAGTGACCGACTCGGCGGCCGCTCGGGTGGTACTCACATCCGCCGAGAACGTCACCTGGTCCTCACCTGCGCCGCCCGAGGACAGGGTCAGGGTCAACAGGGCTCCGGTTCCGACGACGACTGCCGCGGCGGCGGCCGCACCCACTGCACGCCAGCTCGACGTGGGCTCCGGACGGCTCTCGGGCGCAGCTGTCAGCTTCGTCCACACGGCTCGCCTCAGATCGGAGCGCTCCGACTCGGTCATCTCCACGGGCTCGAACCCGGAAAGGGCTTCTCGGGCGGCGATCTGTTCCTGGTAGGCCGCGAGCAGGCGAGGAGAGCGGACGATGGTCTCCATCGCCTCGGTCGGGTTCTCCGATCGTCCGGCCACCAGGTCGGCGATCAGCTGCTTCGAGCTTCTCCGCATCTCATCTCCTTAGATGCCTGCCTCATTCGTTTGGTTCCCCGAGCCTTTTCGCCAGCAGCCGCCGGCCCCGGAACACCCGCGATTTGATCGTCCCCACGGGCACCCCCAGCGCCGCGGCAACCTCGGGGAGCGACAGCCCCTCGATGTCGGAGAGCACAACGGCGGCCCTGAACTCGGGCGGGAGGGAGGCGAGTGCCTCCTCGATCTCCTGACGGTGAGCGGACGCCTCCACCGTTTCGGTCGCCGACGGGTCGGCCTGGTCGAAGTGATCCGGAAGACTGTCTATGGGTCGGCGGCGAGCCCGGCGGAGGAGGTCGTAGCAGTTGTTGACGGCGATCCGGTAGAGCCACGTCGCCACCGCCGACTTGCCCTCGAACTGGTGGGCCTTGCGGAAAGCGGCGATGAAGGTGTCCTGTGTGGCGTCGAGGGCCATCTCGCGGTCGGTGAGGATGCGCAGGCACACCGCGAACACCCGGTCCTCGTGGAACCGCATCAGCTTGGTGAAGGCGTCGTGGTCGCCTGCAGCGGCGGCTGCGAGGAGCTCCCCATCGTCGCGTCGGTCTTCGGTCATGGCGCAGTCGTCGAGGTGGGCGGAAGGACCGGCTGAGTGGGCTCGGAAAGGAAGTACCCGAGGGCGACGAGCCCGGCGGCGAGGATCAGCAGCACGATCGCCGCGTAGAGGAGGCGGCGTGACCCGGCTCGTGGCTCGGGCGCCGGTTCTCTCGGTGTCGGCGCGGCCGACAGGGCCTCCTCCATCGCCGGTGCCGAGTAGCTCCCGGCCTGGGCCCCGCGCAGGATGTGGTCGATGGCAGGCGACAACCCGTCGATGCGCTCGGAAGGCGGCGGTCCGCCTGGCGGGGAGCCGGTCAGTGCCATCTCGAGGGATCGCGCCAGCGCAACGACGTCGCCTGACTGGTCGGTGTGGGGGATCCGCCCGAAGGCCCCGATCTTCGCCGGATGGGCAAGGGAATAGGAGATGGCTGACGGGTCGAGTGCGCCGTGGGCGAGCCCGACTTCATGAAGCGCCGCCAAAGCTCCCGCGAGCCCGGCGGCGTTGGGAAGGAACTCGCCGAGCTCAACGCCCCGGCCGGCGGTGAGATGGTCGGCGAGGGTGGAGCCGCCCGCCCATTCGAGGATGGCGTAGCTGCCGCCGGGAACTTCGCCGACAGCGAACACCCGGGCGAGATTGGGATGGGTGACCGATGCGATGGCCCCGACCAACTCGACGAACTGGCGCCGTCTGGTGGGTGACGTCTCCGGCCCGAGGCTGCGCACCAGGACGGGACGGTCGAGTGACACGTCGGTGGCGAGCCACTCCTCCACATCGTCGTCACGGCCCAGCCGCATCTCGAGGCGGAAACGGTCAGGTATCGCCGTTGGCATCGGACTTCAGTATGGCTCCGAGGCGTCGCGTCGCATGACTCGCAGCAGCGTGCCGGTGTCCTTGAACCCGAGGCTCTCGTAGAGCTTTCGGGCCGGTGTCGCGTCCGGCTGGACGTTGAGGACCATCGTCAGGCCGCCTGCGCCGACCGCCCAGCGCGCCGCAGCCTCGACGAGGACGCTGCCGATCCGGCGGCGGCGGGCATCTGGATGCACCGCCAGGCGCTGCAGATATGAGAAGCCGTGCTCGGCCCCCGCGATGGCGAATCCTGCCGATGTCCCCTCCAAGTCGAAGGTGAGTACCGCCGACCTCCGCGTCACCCCGGCCGCCTCTTCCAGGCCCGTCCGGCTCATCCGCCAGAAGCCCTCGAACGCCGACTGGTCGAGTTGCATCAGAACCTCCCACGGCGGGTTGTGGTGCAGGGTCACCCGGTCATCGGGCGGCCTGGCGAGTGAGAACAACTGGCGTTCCATCACGATCAGGTGGCGGAAGGGTGTGTAACCGGCCCGTTCCCAGACGGTGGTTGCCGACGAGAAGAGCGCCGGAGAGTGGACCGGCACCGCCCCGAGGTGGGCCAACTCCGCGGTCGCCGCCTCCAGGAAGTCGTGGCCGCCGCGCAGCAGCCTGAGCTGG
>CAZGWX010000077.1:0-4337 GCA_964529515.1 uncultured Acidimicrobiaceae bacterium | reverse complement strand
GGGCGGCGGCCTCGGCCGCCGCCCCACGCTTTTCAGGGAGGAGCAAGGTGACCCAGACCGGGACAGAGGCAGGAACCACAGAGACAATGCCGGGTCGCAAGACCGGCACCGCCTACCTGGCGATGCTGGGATTCCCGGTGGGAGCGCACCGCTGGTACCTGGGCCACTTCACGGCTGCTGCGATCTACGCAGCGACCTTCGGACTTCTCGCCCTGGCCCGTTTCACGTTTCGGGACCGGGTGGAGGAGAGCTTCGCCCCGATCTGGACCATCGCGGTGGTCCTGGTCGGGCTCCAGCTCCTGCTCGACGCCCTCGCCATACCTCGCTGGACCCGGGACACCGACCAGCGAGTCCCACTTCCCGGCCCGATGCTCTTGCTCCTGGCGTCGCTGGCCACGATCTTCCTGCTGCCGCTGATCCTCGACGGCCTGGGCGGCTTGTTCAGCAGCATCTTTGACAACGACCGGCTCGGACGGCAGATCGCCATGGTCATCGTCGCCCTGCTCGGTGTGCCTGTAGTCCTGGTCGGCTATATCCAGGTGGTGGAGCACACCGTGGTCCACTTCTCGGAGGTCTGGCAGCACCGGGTGCGTCCTTGGCTCTGGCTCGCTCCCGCCCTTCTCTTCCTCTTCACGTTCCTCGTGTACCCGACCTACGGGACGATCCGTCGCAGCCTCTACGACCAGTCCGGCGACGTCTACGTAGGGCTCGAGAACTACAACTGGTTCTTCAACAGCCCGGAGACGCTCATCGCTTTGCGCAACAACGTCCTCTGGCTGGTCTTCTTCACCGCGGTCACCGTGATCTTCGGGCTCATCGTGGCCACGCTGGTCGACCGGGTTCGCTACGAGTCGTTCGCCAAGACGATCGTGTTCGTGCCGATGGCGATCTCCTTCGTTGCGGCCTCGGTGGTGTGGCGGTTCATGTACGTCTGGAACCTTCCGGGCACGCCGCAGACCGGGACTCTCAACGCCCTCATCGTCGCCTTCGGGGGCGATCCGGTGAACTTCCTCACCACGCGATCTATCAACAACTTCGCCCTGATCGCGGTAGGCTCGTGGGTCTGGGTCGGCTTCTGCATGGTGATCCTCTCGGCAGGCATCAAGTCGATCGACCGTGAGCTGATGGAGGCGGCCCGCGTCGACGGCGCCTCCGAGTGGCAGGTGTTCCGCCGAATCATGCTGCCGCTGCTCGCCCCGACCCTGGCGGTGGTGACAACCACCATGATCATCTTCGCCCTCAAGACCTTCGACATCGTTTACGCCATGACTTCGGGCAACTTCGACACCAATGTCATCGCTCTCGAGATGTGGAACCAGTTCGCCTTCAACCGGTACGGACGGGCGAGCGCGGTGGCGGTCGTGCTCTTGTTGGCGATCATCCCGGTGATGGCCTACAACATCAAGCAGTTCCGCCGGCAGGAGGAGGTCCGATGACCACTGACATGGCTGGCCGCAAGCGAGGCTTCCGGCTGTCTCGATGGCCGCTCCACCTCTCGATCTCGGTGATCATGCTCGTCTGGCTGATCCCGACGATCGGCACCCTGGTCAACTCGTTCCGCAGCGGGACAGCCATCAGGTTCGAGGGCTGGTGGACGGCGTTCGCCCCGCCACTCGAGTTCACGCTGGAGAACTACCAGCACGTCCTCAGTCGCCAGGGGATGGGCGACGCCTTCATCAACAGCCTCATTCTCACGATCCCGGCCACGATCATCCCCATCGCCGTGGCTTGTTTCGCGGCGTACGCCTTCGCGTGGATGAAGTTCCCGCTCCGCAACACCCTGTTCGTCATCGTGGTCGGCCTCCTGGTGGTTCCGCTCCAGATGACATTCGTCCCGCTCCAGATCCTGTTCCGCGAGGCCGGCATCGCCGGGAGCTTCCTCTCTGTCTGGCTCGCTCACACAGGCTTCGGCCTGCCCTTCGCGCTCTTCCTGCTGCGCAACTACATGGGGTCGCTGCCCGCGGCCGTCTTCGAGTCCGCAGCCATCGACGGGGCCAGTGAGATGACCGCATTCTTCCGTCTGGCGATCCCGATGAGCGTGCCAGCCATCGCCTCTCTCGCCATCTTCCAGTTCCTCTGGGTGTGGAACGACCTGCTGGTCGCCCTCATCTTCTTCGGCCCCAACATTCCCAACCACCCGATGACCGTGCGTCTGGCTTCGCTGGTCAGCTCCCTCGGCGGCGAGTGGCATTACCTCACCGCGGCGGCATTCATCCAGATGGTGCTCCCGGTGACAGTGTTCCTGTTCCTGCAGCGCTATTTCGCGAGCGGGCTCCTCGCCGGCTCGGTCAAGGGTTGACAAGTACTTGGTGCCTGGTACTTGGATTAGGGGCCGGTTCCAGAGCGGACAGGCCTAACGCAGGGAGACTCACCCCTTCCGCGGGGCGGGGAGTCCCAGAGCCTCAACCCGGTACCCCCCGGCGCCCCGTTCCACCACGAGGTCCCCTGTCTCGCCCTGGAATGTCAGTCCCTCGATGACGACCCGGTCGAGGAAAGACGGGAGAGCCGGGTTCACGGTGAGGGCGTCCCCCGACGGCCGCAGGCCGAGACAGGACCGCACTAGTTGCGGAGTGACTCCAGCAGCCCACGCCTGGGGCCGGCATGCGTCGGGAGTGGCGACTGGCGGCAGCTCCCCTGGTTCCCCGGAGTAGAGCTCGGCCAGCGAGTCTCCCGCGGCCAGATCGATCACGGACCTGAAGATCGCTTCGGCCGCGTCGGTCTGGCCGGTCCGATAGCAGCCGTCGGCGATGATCCCGTTGTCGTGGGGCCAGACCGATCCGTTGTGATACGAAACCGGGTCGTAGCGCGCCATGCCGGTGGAAAGGGTCCGGACGCCCCATCCTGAGAACATGTCGGGCTGGAGCATGCGCCGCGCCATCGCAGAGGCCCTATCCAGCGGCACCAGCCCCGAGAAGAGCAGTTGTGCCCCGTTGGAAGCGACCGAGGCCACTCGGGTCTTGTGGCCGTCAAGCGCCTGTGCGTACCACGACTCACCCTCGATCCAGAACGCGTCGTTGACCCGATTGGAGAGCACGAGTGCGCGGCGGTGGTACTCGGTTGCGAGGTCGGGTTCGCCGCGCACCATGGTGAGGTCGGCGAGCGCCAGCAGCGCTCGGTGGACGTAGCCCTGGACCTCCACGGCCGCGATCGGTCCGGCCGGCTCGGACCCGTCGATGTGGTGGAGACTGTCGCGCGAGTCCTTCCAGACCTGGTGTCTGGCGACCAGTGGCGGGACCCGGGCAGGATCGGGCTCGAGGACGTACTCGACCAGGCCGTCTCCATCGGGATCGCCCCAGGTGTCGACCCACTCCAGGGCGGCCTCCATTGCCGGAGCGAGGTCGGTCGCGAGATCGGGGTCATTGCCCCACGCCAGCGTCTCAGCGGCAACCATCAGGAACAGCGGGGTGGCGTCGACACTTCCGTAATAGGGGCGGTGGGGAATCTCACCGAGACGTGCCAGCTCGCCGTAGCGAGCCTCATGGATGATGCGCCCAGGCTGTTCGGCGGTGACCGAATCGTGCTGTCGCCCCTGGATCGAAGCCAGGGCACGCAATGCGGCCGCTGCCCGATCTGGCTCGACATGGACCGTCTGCCACGCACAGGTGAGGATGTCGCGTCCGAACGGGGCGACATACCAGGGCATGCCGGCGGCCACGAGTGTCCCGTCGGGGAACTCGGTCTCGAGGATGTCGATGTCTTCTGCGCTGCGGGCGAGGAGGTCGTCGAGGCTTTCGTGCCCGGTATGGATCGCTGCGGTGCGCCGGGGCGGGCTCGGCGGTTGCCCGGGTGGCAGGTCGGGCGTCACGGTGACCCGATATCGTCCAGGGCCGGGGAGCGCCAGTGCGACGCCGCCCGACACCGGGCTGATCGTCACCGTCGGGTCGACCGCGATGATCGTGCGCAACCGATGTCCGTCTGGAGCGCTGTATCCGAGCACCGCCCGGCCTGCCGATATCTCCGATGTGCCCACCGTCCCGCGCCGCTTGGCCTTCCAGCCCCGGACCTCGAACAGGTCGAGGAAGTCGGCGGTCAGGTTGAGGACGACTCCTCCCGCAGTGGCGTCGACCTCTCCCACCAGGCGGTCCCCGATGCTCAGAGTCACCGTCGCCGCCCCCGCCACCCGAATCGGCTCGAGGTACCGCGTGTCACGCGCCCACAATCCAGCTGCTTGTGCGGCCGCGGGATCCAGGCTCCACTCGGGAACGTAGAAGAGGCTCCTCGACTTCAGGACCACAAGGCAATGCTCACAGGGTGGAACCAGCTTTTCCGGCTTATCGACCCTACGCTGAACCGTCGAGCATGGGTGACAGCACGACCCGGCCCTGGTGGCACGACGC
>CAZGWX010000076.1:0-8763 GCA_964529515.1 uncultured Acidimicrobiaceae bacterium | reverse complement strand
GACCACCATGGATCCGGAGACCCGGACCCTCCTTCGCGTGGAGATGGAAGACGCCGCCCGCGCCGAGGACGTCTTCACCACTCTTATGGGTGACGACGTCGCCTCCCGCAAGGCATTCATCCAGCAGAACGCCGGTGACATCCGGTTCCTCGACATTTAGGCAGACATGACCAGTGATATCCGACCGGAGCTCCCGGACATAGAGATCAGCACCGAGATGGAGTCGAGCTTCATCGACTACGCCATGTCGGTGATCGTGTCGCGCGCCCTGCCTGACGTGCGCGACGGCCTCAAGCCGGTCCAGCGCCGGATCATCTACTCGATGTCCGAGTCCAACATGGGTCCCACCGGGCCGCACCGGAAGTGCGCCAAGGTCGTCGGCGACGTGATGGGCAACTACCACCCGCACGGTGACCAGGCGATCTACGACGCCCTGGTGCGGATGGGTCAGGACTTTTCGATGCGCTACCTGCTCATCGATCCCCAGGGGAACTTCGGGAGCATCGACGATCCGCCCGGCGCCGCCCGGTACACCGAGTGCCGCCTCACTCGTCTCAGCACCCACCTCCTCGAGGGCATCGACGAGGACACGGTCGACTTCATCGACAACTACAACGGGGAGGAGCAGGAGCCGACGGTCCTTCCCTCCCGCTTCCCCAACCTCCTCGTCAACGGTTCACAGGGGATTGCGGTCGGCATGGCGACCAACATCCCGCCCCACAACCTGGGCGAGGTCGTCGACGCCGCCATCTACACGATCGACAACCCCGACGCCTCGGCCGAAGAGCTCCTCCAGTTCATCAAGGGTCCGGACTTCCCGACCGGGGGCTTTCTCCTCGGCACGGCCGGCGCCAAGGAAGCGCTGGCCACGGGCCGCGGGTCCGTGAAGATTCGTGCCGTCTGTGACATCGAGGAGACCCAGAAGGGACGCACGGCGATCATCGCCACCGAGCTCCCGTATCAGGTCTCGATCGAGCGGATCATCACCCGCATCAAGGAGCTCGTCGAGGAAAAGAAGATCACGGGGATCTCCGAGGTCCGCAACGAGTCTTCTGACCGTGTCGGCACTCGCCTGGCCATCTATCTCCGCAGGGAAGCCGTGCCCCAGGTCGTGCTCAACCAGCTCTACAAGATGACCCCGCTGCAGGATAGCGTCGGTTACAACATGGTCGCCCAGGTAGACGGGGTGCCGCGCACTCTCAACGTCGCCGAGATGGTCGGCTACTACCTCGACCACCAGATGGAGGTCATCGAGCGCCGGACCAAGTTCCGCCTCGACCAGGCCAAGGCCCGTGCCCACATCCTCGAAGGCCTCATCGTCGCCGTCGACAACATCGACGAGGTCGTGGCAATCATCAGGGCCTCCGCAGACACCCCCGAGGCCCGTGGACGACTCATCGAGAGGTTCGAACTTTCGGAGATCCAGGCGAACGCCATCCTCGACATGCCCCTGCGCCGCCTTACGGCTCTCGAGGTCGACAAGCTTCGCGCCGAGCTCGCCGAACTTCACGCCCGCATCGCCGATCTCGAGTCGATACTCGCCGACCCCGGTCGCAGATGGCAGATCATCAAGGACGAGCTCACCGAGATCAGGGAGAAGTTCGGTGACGAGCGGCGCAGCCGGATCATCCCCGACGACGGTGACCTCAGCCTCGAGGACCTGATCGCGGACGATGAGATAATCGTCACGGTCACCTCTGCCGGCTACATCAAGTCGGTCACCGCCACCACCTACCGCACCCAGATCCGGGGTGGTCGTGGCGTCAAGGCCGCCGAGGTGGCCAGTGAGGACGTCATCCGGCACATGGTCCACACCACGGCGCACGCCTATCTCCTGTTCTTTACGAACAAGGGGCTCGTCCACCGGGTCAAGGCCCACGCCATACCGCGGAAGGATCGCACCGCCAAGGGTGTGCTGGCCCAGGCCGTCCTCCCGCTGGGCCCGGAAGAGGTCATCCAGGCGGTCATCGACACCCGTGACTACGAGACGAGCCGCTACCTGGTCATGGTCACCAAGAAGGGCCAGGCCAAGAAGACCGAATTCAAGGAGTACGAGTCCCGCAACCAGACACTGGTGGCGATCCGGCTCGCCGACAACGACGAGCTGGTCACGGTCCGCACCACCAACGGGGAGAACGACATCCTCATCTTCACCAAGGTGGGGATGGGTATCCGCTTCGCCGAGAAGGACCTGCGGAGCATGGGCCGCGGCACTCAGGGTGTCCGCGGCGTGAAGTTGCGTGAAGGCGATGAAGTCGTCGCTGCCGTCTCCAACACCGAGGCCGACGAGGTGCTGCTGCTCACTTCGGGCGGCTACGGCAAGCGGACGGCGATGTCCGAGTTCCGGCGTCAGACCCGGGGCGGCATCGGGGTCAAGGCCTTCAAGATCACCCGGGTGCGCGGGAATCTGGTGGCGGCTATGGCGGTCACGCCCGAGGACGAAGTCTTCTTGATGTCGTCGGTCGGTGTCGGCATGCGGACCACGGTCGGCAAGATCAGTCGCCAGGGCCGTGACGCCACCGGTGTCAAGGTGATCGATGTCGGCGCCGGCAACGAGTTGTCGGCTGCCGTCCGGGTCGCCGAGATCAACGGCGACGCCTAGCGCCATAAGATTTCTCCCCCACTTGTGGGGGAGTACCGGCGAAGCCGGGGAGGGGGTGAGTTCCCTCCCGCGTAAAGCCCTACGCGTCAGGGGTACTTGACTGCGGATCTCACCACCTCGGCCCTTCGGGCCAGTCCCCCTACCCCTTCCCCCGTCGGTGCGCTCCGGGGGACCGAGGAGGAACCCTTAGTCACTGGATGACGTTTCCTATGCACCCCCTTCTCGTAGACTCCTCACCAAAGCCCCCTTATGACCACCGTTCGCCGCGTCAGACGAATAGTCCGCAAGATCGATCCCTGGACCGCGCTCAAAGTGTCGGCTCTGGTCTGGGCGGTCCTCGCCGTCGCCACCGTCCTCGGCATGGTCATCTTCTGGGCCGTTCTCGACCGGGCCGGGATCCCCGACAAGATCACCGAGTTCATGGTCGAGATCACTCTGGTCGAACAGGGCAGCCAGCCATTCGCCAACACTGAGCAATTCCTGAGGGTGCTGATCTTCGGGTCCATTGCCGGCTGGGTGGCGATGACGGGTCTCACCGTGGCGGGCGCCATCGTCTACAACCTCGTGTCCGATGTTGTCGGCGGTCTCGAGATCGTGGTACTCGAGGAGTCACTGAACCCCGCCATCCCGGCAGCTGCCACGCCCGTTCTTCATCCCCCGGCCGATTACCGCACGGGGAACGGCGGGTCAACTCCACCTTCGGCGCATGTCGACATACCCACCGAGGAAACTCCGGTGGTCGAGCGTGCTGTGGGCGACGAGGTCAGCTGGGGATCGGAGCGACCTCGGCCATGACCAGCCCCATTTCGGCTGCGGCCGTCAGATAACCCAGGGCGTCATCCCAGACAGGTCCAGGTTCCCCACCTGCGACCAGGGCGCCTGCAGCGAGGGCGACACCAGCCATGAATGCGGCCTCGTCGACGATGGCCACCTTCCGCGGCCCTCTCGTGGCCATCGCTCCGATGTGCCCGTTGGACGCGCGGCCCCGTAGCAGGGTTCGACCGCCGATCTGGACTTCGCTCACTCCGACGACACCGATCGGCTCGGGGAAGCGGACCTTCTGCTCCCTCGATTCGTCCAGGTCCGGTGCCGCGACCAAGCCCACGGCCGGTTCTCCCTCCCGCACGGCTAGCGCCATCGCCAGGCCGGCCGGTGATGCTCCCCACACCGAGACTCCGGGATGAAGGCTATCGCCGTCCCAGACCATGGGTACGCCGGTCTCGGCGAACCGAGCGGGGGCGTCAGGCCCCGAGACCACGAGGAGATCGCACTCCGTCGGATCGGTGACGACTTCGTAGAACCGTGAGGATGCCGGCCCCAGGATCACCAGCGATTCGACACGGGGATGGGCGGCGAGAGAGTGCGCGGCTCGCACCGCGCTGTCCCCGGATGCCGAGACACCTACCTTCACGAAGGCTGGACGGGAGTCCAGGACTCGGCGTTTTCGTCGTCGCGGCGGATGACGGCAAGGATGCCGACAATTCCCACGACGACTAGCGCCAGAATGAAGAGCTTCTTCATGGCCCCGAGTCTAAGGGAGGCTCCGGTTTGTGGGGTCAGAGGCCGAGCCGGACCACGAGTGGATCCTCTGACGCCACAGCGAAGCCCTGGCCCTGGAACAACTCCAGCGTGCCGTGATACGCACCCTGCGGGCTCTGGGCATCGCGCACCGGGTACCCCTCGATCGAAGCGAATCCTTTCGCCCGTGCCATCTCCACAGCACCCTCGAGCATCCGGCGCGCCAGACCGTGGCCGCGATAGGGAGGTGCGGTTACGAAGCACACCACCGAGCACACCGCCTCGTCGTCACCCTTGCGGTGGGAAGGGAACTCCGACCTCGCGGTCGCGTTGCACCACCCGGCGATTCGCCCGTCGACGAAGGCGAGCATTCCTGTCGTTCGTCCGGTCGATATCCGATCGTGCTGGGCCTGGCGAATCTCCTGCCACGGAGCGTTCCCCCAGTCGGGGTTCTCGCCCCCGCCGAGAAAATAGAACATGCAGTAGCACGACCCCCAGGCGGGGTTGTCGCTGAAGGCGTCGTGGTCGAAAAACGAGACGACAGCGTCGGCGTGCTCCGGTGCGATCTCGGCGACCGACACGTCTCCGATGGCCTCCAGTCGCTCGGTTCCGCCGGTGGCGCGATCCTCCGCCTCGAGGTAGTTGCGCACTGCGACCGGGGTGAGCCCGAACTCGGGGTGGGTCGCGGAGAAGTGAGCGTGGACCGGTGCAACCAGGGTGTCGGTGTCGGTGTCGGACATCACAGCACCGCAGTGACAGGTCATGGTGCGCACCGGCGCAGAATAGGGCTAGAGGTGGGTCGGCCTGGACAGGATGTGTCCCTGAGCCCAGTCGATGCCGGCCTCACGGAGTTGTTCGAGCTCGGACATCCCCTCGGCCCGCTTCGCCACCAGGAAAATTCCCCGACGGTGACACCAGTCCGAGAGCCGCCGGGACAGCTCCAGGGTTGACGCCGTGGTGTTGAGGGCGTCAACCTTGACGAAGTCGAGCATGCCTTGCGAGGCCGCGACCCGGTCGAGACTGTCGCTGGCCAAGGACTCGTCGTCGAAGCTCACCCCCACGCCGCAACCCCTGACGAACTCGAGCGCGTCGGCCGTCCCCGCTGCATCGAACACACTGCCGGGAATGTCGAACACCACGCGAGCAGCCTGGGACGCGGTGAGCTCGGAGGCCAGGTTCGCGGCCACCCCCGGGGAGGTGTTGACGAACAGCACCGCGGTGGTCGGCAGTCGGTCGAGATGGGCCAGGGCGACACGGCCCGCGGCGAGGGAGAGCGGCTCGGAAAGACCGATACGTTCAGCGGTGGAGAACCACAGGCCGGCCGGGATTCGTGGTGCCGCGGGGAATCGGGCATAGGCCTCGTAGCCGCGGAGCACAGGCACGCTGGATCGCACGTCGAAGATGGCCTGGAACCGGGCGTTGATCTGACCGTTGGCGAGGACACGGGGGAGCAGGCGTCGCACGACTCCCTCCCATCGCCAGATCGTTGCCAACGCCTCCAGGTCCCTGGGGTTGGAGCGGACCTCGTGAGGAGGGAGGACGGGCGCCTTCACAATGACCGAATCGGCCCTGGCTGAAGAATTCTTGAATCCCCGGAGACTCATTTGTGAATGGGTCCGCGGGACCAGGTGCCCGACTCAAGCCTCGACCCCCTGCGGGACGATGATTCGAGAGTGTCCTCCCGCACCGGAAGGTCCCTGACCGACAGCACAGCCAGGGACCTTCCACCTCCCTTCTGAGGCGCCGCACTCCCGATCTGCTCTCCCGTAGGATCGCCGTTCGTGTCCTCCGGCGCAGGCGTGGCGAGTCGATCCTTCCGGCGTCTTTGGATTGCCTCCGGCATCTCCAACCTCGGTGACGGCGTCTTCGGTGCTGCCTTCCCTCTGCTGGTCGCCAGCATCACCCGCGATCCAGTTCTGGTCGCTGGGGCGACGCTGGCAGCTCGCTTGCCCTGGCTGCTCTTCGGCCTGATCTCGGGTGCGCTCGTCGACCGCATGGATCGCCGGAAAGTCATGGTGGTGGCGAGCATGACACGCGGCATCGCGGTGGGGCTCCTGGGCCTTGCGGTTGGCACTGGGAGGGGAGAGCTGGTCGTCATCTATGCGGCGGCCTTCGCGCTCGGAGTGTGCGAGACGTTCTTCGACACCTCCGCCGAGGCCTTCGTCCCGCGACTCGTGGAGCGCGATGAGTTGCCAGCGGCGAACGGGCGCCTGCAAGCGGTTGAGTTCGTGGGCAACTCGTTCGTTGGACCACCCATCGGAGCCGTGTTGTTCGCAGGCGTGGCGGCGGCCCCGTTTGTTGTCGACAGCGCCTCGTTCTTGCTGGCGGGGGTCCTGATCCTGCTCATCCCCGGGACGTACCGGAGCGAGCGTCGGCCCGAACAAGGGGTCGTCGAAGACGTCGTGTCGGGGCTCCGCTGGCTCCTGCGCCAACGGGTGCTGAGGACGCTGACCATCCTGGCCGGTGTCACCAACCTGGTCATGTTCGGTATCACCTCCACCTTCGTCCTGTTCGCCCAGGAGCGTCTCGGGGTGTCCGACGCCGGCTTTGGCGTGCTTCTTGCCATGCTCGGTCTCGGGGGGCTCGTCGGAGCCATCGCTGCTCCGAGACTGGTTCTTGCCTTCGGAGCCGGGACGGTGGTTCGGATCACGCTCGCCCTTCAAATCGTCATCGTGCTGGTCTTCTCCCGTCTCACCGCACCGGTCCCTGCTGGGGCTCTGATGGCGCTCTTCTCGGCCGGGATCGCCTCGTGGAACGTGGTTGCGATCAGCCTCCGCCAGAGCCTGACACCGGACGAGGTCCGGGGCAGGGTGGCCGGGGCAGCACGCACCCTGGCATGGGGGACTCAGCCCGTGGGAGCGCTGCTTGGCGGTGTGATTGCTGCTCGGTTCGGGCTCACTGCCCCCTACGTCCTCGCTGGAGCAGGTCTGAGCGTCGCCCTCTTGGCGACCTGGCGGATCGTCTCCAACGAGACGATCGAGTCGGCCAGAGTGGCGTGATGTCCTTCGACGCCAGGCCTCCCCAATGCGGGCTGATTGGCCGGGCAACGAGCAGTACGCCCAGGAGAAGTGCAGCCAGTCCCAATGGAATCAGCCCGTTGCTGGGTGGCTCAAGTCGGAGCCGACCCTTTGATCACACCGGCTCTGCAGGACGGGTTTGTCGCCGAGATCGGTGGGGCCGGCGTCGAACTCGATTACCCGGTGTACGAGGGCATGGGCATCTCGATCTGGTCGAGCCCGAGTCGCCACTGATCCATGAACTCAGCGACTGGACCGCCGCCCGATTCGGGGACTGAGTCCCGGAGACTCAACCGAAGGGCAGGGCCGGCTGTGACACCGTGGGGCGTTGCGGCTTCGGCTGGGCCCGTCGACGCGACGACCGGCGGGCAATGTAGGCACGGTCTCGGTACAGCTCCTCGTAGCGGCCCACCATCTCCGGGTGCGCTTCAGAGAGCCATCCCATGAAGTGGTCTTTGACACCTGGACGGAGATGGAGCTTGATCGTGTGAACCGAGGAGGCGCCCGCGCCCCGGCATGCAGCCTCGACCCGGGCCACCTGATCAGGATGGTCGGAGAGGCCAGGGATGATCGGCGCGATGAGCACTCCTGTGCGGACCCCCGCCTCGGTGAGCTTGGCGATGGCCTCGACACGCCGTTGTGGGTGCGGAGTCCCCGGCTCGGTCTCCTTCCAGACCTCCGGATCGAGCGTCCCAATGGAGAAGCTCACGGTGACATCGGTGTGCCTCGAGGCCTCGGAGAACAGGTCGATGTCGCGGAGCGACAGCGTTGACTTGGTGAGCAGGCTGAACGGGTTCCGGCGCTCGGTCAGCACCTCGAGGATGCCTCGGGTCAGCCGGTACTTGCCCTCGGCAGGCTGGTACGGGTCGGTGTTGGTCCCCATCGCGATCGACTCACCGGCCCAACGGGCCGGGGCCGTCTCAGCCCGCGTCAACTCGATTGCGTTGATCTTGACGACGATCTGGGAGTCGAAGTCGCGGCCCGTGTCCAATCCGAGATACTCGTGGGTCGGTCGGGCAAAGCAATAGACGCACGCATGGCTGCACCCGCGGTAAGGGTTGATGGTCCAATCAAACGGGAGGTAGTTCCCCGGGACCCGGTTGAGGATTGTCCGCGCCTCCACCTCGTGGAAGGTGAGCCCCTGGTATTGCCCGCGACCCGGCACCCTCCTGCTCAATTCGAAGAGCCCTCCCTCACTTGGAGCCGACCAACGCAGGTCACCCATGACCGCCAGGATACCCGAACACGTGTTCGGGTCAAACCCCGTTCGTCCCGGGTGGGAGCCGGAGAAACCAGCGTCGTGGTATGTGCTTCGGCGGGATCGCTGACCCGATGAGGGGACAAAAAATGCCTGACCGACGAATTCCGAAGAACCCATCGGTCAGACAATGGATTTGTATCAGACTCCCGGCTCACCCTGCAACTGAAATCGAGGATCTTTTTTCGCGATCTCTGGAGTCTTAGCCGCAAGGTTCTCTGGAGTACCGCTCACACTCATCCGGCAGAAAGTCTCGGGTGAGCAGTTCGCCGGCCAGCGCACGGAGTTCGTGAGGATCGGCCGGGATCTGCCGGATGCTGAGGCCGTGGGAATAGAACAGCCTGGTCCCGTCGGCGGAGAACCGGACG